>JAYVTO010000211.1:0-36385 GCA_043788745.1 Acidobacteriaceae bacterium | reverse complement strand
CCGGACATGTTCGAGGAGTTCAAAGAGGCGCTGTTGCGGAAGCCGTTTTTATTGATTGAGGGAGTGTTGCAGAATCAGCAGGGAGCGATTTCAGTGAGGGCGCGGAGAGCGGAGGGGTTGGTGTTTGCGCAGGCAGGTCCGGCGTCGAAGGAGTACTTACCGGAGTCGCATGACTTCCGGTGAGTCGGCTCCTACTTCTGCTGTTCGACAAGGCTCTACGACCTGGATTTCGGAGTAGCGTCCGAAATCGCCCGCATTGAAGGTGAGGAGATGGGTCACTTTGTTCGCGATCATTAATGCCACGAGTCTGGTGTCGTGAATGTTCTTACCGGCAATCGGGTAGGCTCGAACCAGTCTGCGCCACTCGTGATTCACTGCGGGCGACTCCGCCAAGAGCGGAAACAGAAACTCAATCCGGCGAACTTCCGACTCCACTTGTGCCTGAGTAAACCCGAACCCATTGAAATCGCGTGGCCGAGTCGTGACACTCCAGAACTCGATCAGATTCTGCAGCACGATGCACGGTCGATCACCGCGAGAACGAATGATGCCCAGCGCGGCTTGTGCCAGTCGCTCCATCGGGTGCCCATTCTCTGCGAGCCGCAGTAATATGTTGGTGTCGACGAGCCAGTCCAAGAGCTAGCCTCGGCCTCCGTAGATGCTCTCGCGGCTGATTGCCTCTTCGGAGAGATGCGGCATCGGAGGGTGACTCTCTACCCAGTCGTTGAGAGCGCGGATCCACTCCCGCGGATCTTCGGGTATGGCTGCTCTTTGCGCGTAGGGCTCGAGAAGCTTTTAGACGATTGCCTGGACGGACGTGTCCTTCGCGCGAGCTTCTGCCTGGAGGCCAGCTTCAATGTCGGGTCGCAATTCAATCGTCATGCTGAATACCTGTCTTGATGTTATACCGCTACGCGCGCCGGTGTGACGGCGACTTCCGCACGGGGACTGCCCGAGTCCTTTGCTTGCTCGCGGCGGTGCGATGACTTAGATTGGAGATTTGAAAGAGATCGTCTTCGAGGTTACGCAGGAAGCGGATGGTGGTTTCCCTCCGTGCCAACATAGCTGAGACACTCCTATGTTTGTTCATGGATGAGATTCTTTCTCGCCCTGCTCTGTAATTAGCGGTCGAGGAGTGTCTCAGCTATGTTGGCACGGAGGGCAAGGGCTGTTGGGGCTGTGTCCTGATTCGAGGTTACAGTAGGCGACTGCGGCCGTATCGGCGGCTGGTCGAGGGACGAGTCCGCTCCCTGACGGTCGCGGTTCAATGCTGATGTAAAGGACGCGCGACCTTACGGTCGCGCCTCGGCTAGATAGTTGAGCCGTCGGACCTGGCGGTCCGACCTACTTTACGAAGTCGGCAGATTTGGTTGCTATGTCTAGAACCAAAGACGGGAAGATACCGAGGACCAGAGTTGCGATGGCGCTGGATGCGACTGCGATCAGCAGGCCTCCGGAGAGGGGTTCCAGGCTTTCGGTGGAGTCTCCGGGTTCTTTCATGTACATCACTACTAGCACTCGCAGGTAGTAATATGCCGCTACTGCGGAGTTCAGGAGGCCGAGCACGGTCAGCCAGAAGAACTGCGAATCCAGGGCTGCTTTGAAGATGTAGAACTTGCCGAAGAAGCCTCCGGTGAGGGGGACTCCGATGAGGCTCAGCAGGAAGATGGTCATCATCGCGGCGGTCATTGGCTGGCGGACACCAAGGCCGGCGAGGTCTTCGATCTCGACGTACTGCTCGTCTTTACGGGCGAGGTGAGTGACTACGGCGAAGGCTCCGACGTTCATGAAGGCGTAGGCGGCGAGGTAGAACATGGCGGCTGAAGTGCCGATGGGCGTATGGCAGCAGATGGCGACCAGAATGTAGCCGGCGTGGGCGATGGAGCTATAGGCCAGCATTCGCTTGATGTTGGTTTGGCGCAGCGCGGCGAAGTTGCCGACGATCATCGTAGCTAGCGCAACGACCCAGAAGATTGGCTCCCAGCGATTCGAGATCGGTCCGAAGGCGGTGAGGAAGACGCGAATGAGCATCGCGAAGGCGGCGGCTTTGGGACCGGCCGACATGAATGCGGTGACTGGCGCGGGCGCCCCCTGGTAGACGTCGGGAGCCCAGACTTGGAATGGCGCTGCAGAGATCTTGAAGGCGAAGCCGACGAACATGAGCGCGGCGGCGCTGCCGACGAGGACTCCGGTGCTGCCAAGGTCGGCGGTGAGGAGATAGCGACGGATCTCGGAGAGATTCGTGAAGCCCGTCATGCCGTAGATCCACGAGACTCCGTAGAGGAAGAAGGCGGTCGCGAAGGAGCCGAGCAGGAAGTACTTGAGAGCGGATTCATTGTTGCGGCGATCGTCGCGGAGGTAGCCGGCGAGGATGTAGGTGGCGATCGAGGAAATCTCGAGGCCGATGAAGATCATGATCAATTCGTTGGCGGTGACCATCAAGCTTTGGCCGACGATCGAGAACAGAATGAGGCCCCAGTATTCCCCGGAGTTGGCTTTGGCGCGTTCTAAGTAATTCGCCGAGCAGAGGACGGTGAGGAGTCCGACGCCGAGGACGATCATGCGGAAGAAGGTTCCGAAGCCGTCGATGACGAGCATGCTCTGGAACGCAAATCCGGCATTGTCGTTCGCGACTACGGCTCCGCCGATGGCGGCGAGGAGTCCGGCGAAGGTGACGTAGGGGTAGATCCACTTTTGACGCTCTTCAAGCAGCGCCTCCATCAGCATGATGACGACGCCGAGGATGGTGAGGATGATCTCGGGGAGGATGCGGATGTATTCGGCGGAGGTGGGGAAGTAATTAGCGGGCACCACGCACCTCCGTTTGGACAGCGCCGGCAATCGGCGGGGGTGGCGTCATGGGTGGTGTGGTGGTGGCGAGAGCTAGGCGGTCCGCTCCCTTCCGTGCACGCGCGACCTGACCGTCGCGCCTCGCGGCGGGGCTGTAGGCGGTGTCGCCGGATTTGGGTTTGATGATTTCCAGGATTTGGCGGTTCTGCACACTAACCGCGGGGAGGAAGGTTTGGGTAAACGTTCCCATCCAGACCATCATTACGAGGAGCGGGAGGATGGCGGCCCATTCGCGAACGCTGAGGTCATGCATGTGATGCGCTACGCCCTCGGACGTCTTGCCTAGGAAGACTCGCTGATAGAGCCAGAGCATGTAGCAGGCAGACAGGATGACGCCAACTGATGCCGTGGCGGTCCAGGCGATGTTCTTGAAGGAACTGCCCTGGAGAACGAGAAATTCGCCGACGAAGTTGGAAAGCATCGGGAGGCCGATGCTCGCGAGCATCGTGATCATGAATGCCGTGGCGAGCCATGGTGCCAGTGTTGCGACGCCCCCGTAGGCGGAAATTTCGAGCGAGTGGCGGCGTTCGTAAAGATAGCCGACGAGCATGAAGAGGGCGCCTGTCGAGATTCCGTGGGCCAGCATGACGTAGACTGCGCCGTCGAAGCCTTGCTGCGTGAACGAGAAAATTCCGAGAACGACGAAGCCCAAGTGGCTGACTGAAGAGTACGCCACAAGCTTCTTCATGTTGGGTTGGACCATCGCGACGAGCGCGCCGTAGACGATGCCGATGATCGCCAGCGCAACGATGTAAGGCGCGAGGCCGCGCGCTGGTCCAGGGAACATGGGGACGCAGAAACGCATGAGGCCGTAGGTGCCCATCTTGAGCATGACGGCGGCCAGCATGACGGATCCGGCGGTGGGCGCCTCGACGTGGGCATCCGGCAACCAGGTGTGGAGCGGGAAGAGCGGTACCTTGATGGCGAACGCAAGGAAGAAGGCGAGGAACAGGTAGAGTTCGGCGTCCCAACTGAGATTGATTTTGCCGGAGCGCAGACCGTTCAAGATGGTCACGTAGTCGAACGTGCCGCTGACGTTGTAGAGGTAGATCATCGCAGCGAGCATAAGGACGCTGCCGGCCATGGTGTAGAGGAAGAATTTGACGGCCGCGTAGATGCGGCGGTCGTGGCCCCAGATTCCGATCAGAAAATACATAGGAACAAGGGAGACCTCCCAAAACACGTAGAAGAGGAAGAGGTCCATCGAGACGAAGACGCCGATGACGCCAAATTCGAGCAGGAGCAGGAAGGCGTAAAAGAGCGAGGTTTGTTTCTCGATGTAGTTCCACGAGATCAGAACGGAGATCGGAGTCAGCAGTGTGGTGAGGAGCACGAGCCAGAGGCTGAGTCCGTCGAGCGCGACGTGATAATTGATGGCTGGCGACGAGATCCACGGCACCGTGTGTTCGAACTGCCAAGCTGTGGGCTGCGCGTACCAATAGGGGGCTAGGAGTCCGAGCGACACGGCGAAGATGGCGACAGCGATGACTATCGCGACCATGCGGGCGCTGGCTGCGGGGGCGAACAGAATGGCAAGAAAACCAAGCAGTGGAAGAAAGAGGACGACGTCGAGGAGGTTCATTTGGCACCTCCTGAGAAGCCCAGGGCAATCATGACCAGGATGCTCCCCGCCAAGACCCATGCGGCATAACTGCGAATGTTTCCGGATTGCGCCATGCGGAGAAGTCCTCCGATGTTGCGGGCGCTAGCGCCGATGCCGTTGACTGTTCCGTCGATCAGGATGGAGTCGATGCCGCGCCAGAGAACGGTACGGGAGCCTTGAATAAGGGGCTGTACGACGGTCGCGTCGTAGACTTCGTCGACGAAGAATTTGTTGTAAAGCAGGTTATACAAGCCTTTGAAGGAGTTGGCGAGCGAATCGGCGATGGTGGACTTGGTGCCATAGAAAAGCCACGCGACGGCGATTCCGAGGAAGCCGGCGGCGAAGGGCAGCAGCTTGATCATCTCGGGAATTTCGCCTTCGTGTTCGGGGAACAGCGGCTCGAGGATGTGCGGCACGTTGATGAAGCCGCCGCCGAGCGAAAGCAATGCGAGGACGGCGAGTGGCGCCCACATGATGAGCGGAGACTCGTGCGGGTGATGGTGGCCGCGGTATTCGCCGAAGAAGCAGAGGAACAAGGCGCGGAAAACATAGAAGGCTGTCATGGCCGCAGTGAAGAGGCCGACCCAGTACATCCAGGGCGCATGCAGATAGGCGGATTCCAGGATGAGATCTTTGCTGGCGGCTCCAGAGGTGAAGGGGAGTCCGGCGATGGCGACTCCGGCGCACATCAAGACAATGAAGGTGATGGGGATGTGCTTGCGGAGGCCGCCCATGTGGCGGAGATCCTGCTCGCCGGAGAGGGCGTGGATGACGCTGCCGGCTCCGAGGAAGAGCAGTGCCTTAAAGAAAGCGTGCGTCATGACGTGGAAGATCCCGGCGGAGAAGGCTCCGGTGCCGAGGGCGAGGAACATGTAGCCGAGCTGCGAGACCGTCGAATACGCGAAGACCTTCTTGATGTCGTTCTGGACGAGCCCGATGCAGGCGGCCATGAAGGCGGTGACGAGTCCAATGATGGCGACGACATCCATCGCGATGGGCGCGTGCGTGAAGATGACGGAAGATCGGGTGACCACGTAGACGCCGGCCGTTACCATAGTGGCGGCGTGGATCAGGGCGGAGACGGGGGTCGGGCCAGCCATGGCGTCGGGCAGCCAGACGTAGAGCGGGACTTGCGCGCTCTTACCGCAGGCACCGACGAGAAGCAGCAAAGCGATCGCAGTGAGCATTCCGGCGGAGGGCTCGATCGGCATGCCCTTGGCGCCTTCGAAGACTTTGGCGAAATCGAGCGAGCCGAACTGCTTGAAGATCAGGAACATGGCGAGAGCGAAACCAAAGTCACCGATGCGATTCACGATGAAGGCTTTGTTGCCGGCGGTGGTGGCGAAGTCCTCGGTGAAGTAGAAGCCGATGAGCAGGTAGCTACAGAGTCCGACGCCTTCCCAGCCGACGAATAGCAGAAGGAAGTTGGCGGCGAGGACGAGAATCAGCATGAAGAACATGAACAGATTCAGGTACGCGAAGAAGCGGTAGTAGCCGCCTTCGTGGTCCATGTAGCCGATGGCGTAGACGTGAATGAGGAAGCCGATGCCGGTGACGATCATCAACAGGATGCCGGTGAGGCGATCGATCGAAAGATCGAAACCGATGTTGAGATCGCCGGACGCGATCCAGGGGAAGTAGCGTTCGATGTGGGCCTCGTGGAGGCCTCCGGAAAAGAACCCAAGGCCGTTGAGAGTATTCAAGACCCAAAGAAACGAGAGAAATACGCTGCCTGCGGCGACGACACTGACGACCGTCTTCGGGAGTTTACGCCCGAAGATGCCATTGATAAGAAAGCCGAGGAGCGGGAGGATAGGTATAAGCCAAAGCGACATTGTGTGTTGATTTGCGCGTTAATTCTTGAGTGAGCTGACGTCGTCAACCTCAAGCGTCTGGCGATTCTTAAATACAGTCAGGATGATGGCCAGTCCGACAGCGGCTTCGGCAGCCGCCACCACCATCACGAAAAAGCTGAAAATGTGGCCGTCAACCTGCTTCAACTTGTACGAGAAAGCGACGAAGGAAAGGTTCACGGCATTGAGCATGAGCTCGATGCACATGAACACGGTGATGATGTTCTTGCGATAGATGAATCCGGCTGCGCCAATGGTAAACAGGATGGCGCTGAGGACGAGGAACCACGATACGGGAACGGTTTCGCCGAGTTGGAGGATTGGAGGCATTACTCGATTTCCTTTCGCGCGAGTACGATCGCGCCGAAGATGGCGATGAGAATAAGAACGCTGGTGGCTTCGAAGGGAAGCACGTAGTAGGTGAAGAGACGCTGTCCGATGGCTTGTGCGGTGCCCAGCTTGAACGCACCGAACTCGACGTTGTCAGTTTTCGGCAAGTACTCTACGGCGACGCGGGCGATGAGGCCAAGGAAGCTGGCGATCAAGACAATGCCGAGCCAGCGGAGCCACGGTCGCTTGTCGGTTCCAGCTTCGGTGCCGGCATTGAGCAACATAATGACGAAGACGAAGAGCACCATGATGGCGCCGGCGTAGACGACCAACTGCGCGGTGGAGATGAACTCGCCGCCGAGTTGGAGGTAGATACAGGCGAGCGACACCATGACGCCGATGAGCGACAGCGCGCTGGAGATCGGGTGGCGCTGGACGACGAGGCTAACCGCGCTGACTACGGCGGCGAAGGCGAAGAGGAAGAAGAAGGCTGCGTTCATTGTTGTGTTCTCGTCGCTACGAAAGGGCCACGACAAGAGCCGTTAGCAAAAGGTTGACCATCGCGATGGGGAACAGAAAAGTCCACGCGAAGTTCATCAGCTGGTCGTATCGGAAGCGCGGGAGCGTTCCGCGAATCCAAACAAATAAGAAGAAGATGATGCCGACTTTGCCCGCGAACCAGAACAGCGGGACCAGCAGCATGCTGATCTGCGGAATCTGGAAGGCGAGTCCGATAGCGATAAAGATGACACCGGCGATCGGGAGCGTAATGCGATCGAAGGGCCGCGCCGGATGCAGGCCGTGGTACAACATGATGATTCCGCCGGAGGCGAAGACCAGCGTCGGGACGAAATTGGAACCCAGTTCGGCGGGGAAGAGTGGATGCCAGCCACCGAGGAACAGGATAGTCGCCATGCAGGAGACAGTAATCATGTTCGCGTATTCGGCCATGAAGAAGCCGGCGAACTTCATCGAGGAGTACTCGGTGTGGAAGCCGGCGACAAGTTCGTTTTCCGCTTCGGGGAGATCGAAGGGGACACGATTGGTTTCGGCGAATCCGGCGATCAGGAAGATGAGGAAGCCGAAGATTTGCGGGAACGCGCCTTGCACCTGGAAGACGGTCCACTTGGGAATGAACCCGAGCATGAAGCCGCTTTGGCCGTTGACAATTTCACGGAGGCTCAGCGTGTTTACCAACAGCAGCGGCGCAGCGATGGCGAGAGCCATCGGCAGTTCGTAGCTGATCATCTGAGCGCTGCTTCGCAGCCCACCGAGCAGAGCATATTTATTATTCGAGGCCCAGCCGCCGAGCGCGACTCCGTAGACGCCCATCGAAGAGATGCCGAGGATGAACAGCACCCCCATGTTGAGGTCGGTGAGTTCCATGTTCGTCTTGACGCCGAAGATTTCGATGCCGGGACCGAAGGGGATGACGGAGATGGAAATCAGCGCAAGAACCACGGCGAGAAACGGCGCAAGGTAGTAGAAGAAGGCGTTGACGTGGGATGGCGAAACGTCTTCTTTGGTGAGTAGCTTAATGACGTCGGCAAGAGGCTGCAGCAGTCCGTGCGGGCCTACGCGATTGGGTCCGACGCGGAGTTGGATGTGAGCAATAACCTTGCGTTCGATCCATTGCAGATAAGCAAGCGTAGTCATGAGGACGAAGGCGACCAGCCCGGACTTGATCAGGGACAGGATAAAGAAGTTCATTGCTTGTAGAGTCCACCGGGGGCTTCGAGAAGAGAGCCCAGGAGTTTCGAGTAGCGGCCGAGAGTTCCGGAAGTAAACAGAGTGTCGCCGGCGCTCTTGACGGTTTCCGCGGCGAGCGCGGGCACACGGCCATTCACAACCGCAGCTTGCGCCGCTCCGCCTGTCGCTACGATTGGCAAAGGAACATTATAGCCAGCGACGGTCTTGCGGATCTCGTCGAGGACTTTGTCGGACGACCAGATGCCGAGATTGACGCCGATTTCTTTCGAGAGCAGACCGAAGATTTCGAGGTCGGACTTCGCGCCCATGACCTTGATGGCCTGCTTCAGCTTCTGTACTTCGCCGCAGACGTTGGTGACGGTTCCGGTCTTTTCGTAGGCCGAGGCCGAAGGGAAGATGATGTCGGCGCGCTTTGCAGTTTCCGTGAGGAATAGATCCTGCACAACGACGAAGGCGTTCGATGACGCGAGGCTCGCGTTTTGCAGCGGATTTTCGCCGACGATCCACACGACGTCGAGATCCTTGGCTGCGAGCATTCCTGCGAGATCGAGACCGGGTTTGTCGACTGGCTTGTAACCTGGCGCGAGGTTCGGGAGCACGCCCATATCGGAGGCTCCGCGCGAATTCGAGTAATCGACGAGGCAGATGTACTTGACGGGAATGCCTAGCGAATCGCCGAAGGCGACCAGCGTGCGGACGGCATCACCCTTGATCGCGTCGCCGAAGACGATGACGAGATCGCCGGCTTTGCTGAGCGGATCGCGGAGGCTTTCGACGCCGGCGATCTCTTGGCCGAGCTCGACGCGGACGCTGTGTGCGGCCTGCTTGTCTTCACGCACGGGACCGATGGTTACCGCGAAAAGATTCGCGTTGTGATGACGGACGTTCGAGCGCGTTTGGAAAGCGAGCAGCGGGTGCTGCTGCGAAAGATCGGTACCGACGACAAGAACTGACTTCGCGGTGTAGAGATCTTCGACGGTGGCGAGCGCGTTCGACTTGCCGCTGAGAGCGTCGAGCAGCGTGAGCACGTCGCCGGTGCGCTGGTGATCGATGTTGTTCGTGCCGAGGGCTTCGCGAGCAAACTTTTGCAGGTAGTAGTTCTCTTCGTTCGTCGTATGGTTGGAGCCGATGACGCCGAACTTGCCGTTCTTCGCTTTGGTCTCTTTGAACTTCGCGGAGACGATACTGAGCGCTTCCGACCAGGAAATGGGCACGTGGGAGTCGCCGACGCGCTTCATGGGCGATTGCAGACGTTCCGCGTTGTGCACGAAGTCGAAGCCGTAGCGGCCCTTCACGCAGAGGAACTCGCCGTTGATACCGGACTTGTCGCGATTGTTACCGCGGATGATTTCGTCGTTGCGAACACCGAGGGTGGTCTTGCAACCGTTCGAGCAATGGGTGCAGACGGTGCCGACGTGCGTCATTTCCCAGGGGCGGGTTTGATAGCGGTACGTACCGGAGGTAAGCGCACCGACGGGGCAGATGTCGATGCAGGCGCCGCATTCGTCGCATTCGAGGTGATCGCCGTGGCTGGGGGCGATTTCGGCGAGGACGCCGCGATTCACGATGCCGAGCGCGTTGACGCCCATGCCTTCATTGCAGACGCGGACGCAGCGATAGCAGAGAATGCAGCGAGGTCCGTCGAAGTAGACGACGGGGGACCACTGCTTTTCGTCGACGTGGTGCTTCATCTCGGTGAAGCGGCTTTCGCCGGCGCCGTACTTGAAGACCATGTCCTGCAGTTCGCACTCGCCGCCCTTGTCGCAAACAGGGCAATCGAGCGGATGGTTGATCAGCAGGAACTCGAGCGTGCCTTTGCGAGCGGCCTTGACCTGGGCCGATTCCGTATGTACTACCATGCCTTCGGCGACAGGCAGCGTGCAGCCGACCTGGAGCTTAGGCGTCTTTTCGACTTCGACGAGACACATGCGGCAGGCGGCCTGCAGCGAGTAGCCCTCGTAGTAGCAGAAGGCGGGAATCTCGATTCCGTTTTGTTTCGCTACGTCGATCAACAGGGCATTCTTCGCCGCTTTGACGGACTTTCCGTTGATCGAAAGCGTCACCAGTTCCGTGGCAACGGCGGTATCAGACATTGAGAATCAACCTCGGGTGTATGTCGCGGGATGGACGCATTAGACGCCCACCAGTTCACGGGACGCAGCGAGCTTCTTTTCGAAATCGCCGCGGAATTTTTCGATGATGGAAATGGTCGGCAACGCCGCGGCGTCTCCGAGAGCGCAGAACGTGCGACCGAGCATGTTCTTTGCGAGTTCGTTGATGAGATCGATGTCTTTCTCTCGACCGTGACCTTCGTCGAAGCGCGTAAGAACTTTCTTCAGCCAGGTTGTGCCCTCGCGGCACGGGATGCACCAGCCGCAGGATTCATGCTGATAGAAACGCATGATGCGAAGGGCGAAGCGGACCATGTCGGTGGTTTCGTCGAGCACGACCATACCACCGGAACCCAACATGCTGCCGACTTTGGCCAGGGAATCGTAATCCATATTGAGGTCGGCCTCTTCGGCGGTGAGGATGGGGCAGGAAGATCCGCCGGGGACGACGGCTTTGAGTTTCTTACCGTTGCGAACGCCACCCGCGATTTCGTAGATGAACTTCATCATCGGGTAGCCGAGCGGCACTTCGTAGACGCCGGGCTTGTTGACGTGGCCGGAAATGCAGACGAGGCGCGTTCCGCCGGCTTTGGGGATACCGAGGTCGGCGAATGCCTTGCCGCCGTCACGAATGATGGCGGGGACGGCGCTGTAGGTTTCGACGTTATTGAGGAGCGTCGGAAACGCCCAGGCTCCGGCGACGGCGGGGAACGGGGGCTTCATGCGCGGGATCCCGCGCTTGCCTTCGAGCGAATCGAGCAGGGCGGTTTCTTCCCCGCACTCATAGGCTCCGGCGCCAGTGTGCGCGTGGATGTCGAAGTTGATACCGGTGCCGAGGACGTTCTTGCCGAGAATGTTGCGCGAATAGGCTTCGGCGAGCACGTTCTCGAAATGATCGATGAGGTAGCGATACTCGCCGCGGATGTAGACGTAGCCGACCTTGGCGTCGACGGCGAGGCCGGCGATCATCATGCCTTCGATCATCTGGTACGGATCGTATTCGATCAGCAGGCGATCTTTGCAGGTGCCGGGTTCGCTTTCGTCGGCGTTGACGACGATGATCTTGGGCTTGGGCGAGGTGCGCGGAACGAAGCTCCACTTGAGACCCGTGGGGAATCCAGCACCACCGCGTCCGCGAAGGCTGGAGACTTTCACTTCTTCGATAATCTCTTCGGGCTTCATGGCGACGGCCCTCTGGAATGCCTTGAAGCCGTCGTTCGCGAGATAGACGTCGAGGGTGTGCGAGTTCGGAATGCCGAACAATCTGCTGACGATGCGCGTCTCGAGTGGCGAGGGTTCGTTGTAGAGCGCCATTTACTGGGTCTTCCTTAAGTCAGCGAGCAACTGGTCCAGTTTTTCGGGGGTGACGAAGTGGTGGAAGTCGTAGTTAACTTCGACCGCCGGGGCCCAGGAGCAGGCACCCATGCATTCGACTTCTTCGAGCGAGATGAGGCCATCGGCGGTGACTTCTTTGTGGCCGATGCCAAGTGTTTTCGTGGCCCGTTCCCACAGCTCTTCGCCACCGACCAAGAGGCAGGAGATGTTCGTGCAGATCTGCACGTGATACTTGCCCATCGGCTTCTTGTGAAGCATCGAGTAATAACCGATGACTTCTTCGACCTGCAGAGGCGTGACGCCACAACGCTTGGAAACTTCCTGCACGAGTTCCGGCGTGACGGAGCCGACTTCGTCTTGCGCGTACATCAGCATCGGGACAACAGCGGAACGCTGCTTGCCGGTGGGATACGCGGTAAGGAGCTTCGCAAATCTTTCTTCGAGTTGAGGAGAGAAGGTCATTTTGTTTATGTCCATGCGCGTCGCGCACCGTTTCCGAGCCTTATCGGTCCGTGTCCCCAAGAACGAAATCCACACTGCCGAGCGAGGCGATGGAATCGGCGATCGATTTTCCTTTGAGCAGCGCAGGCAGGGCCTGGACGTTGCCAAAACTGGGCGTGCGCATGTGGATGCGATAGGGCTTGGAGGTTCCGTCGCTGACGACGTAGTAGCCGATCTCGCCGCGAGGCGATTCGATGCAGACGAACGCTTCGCCTGCTGGAACACGGAAGCCTTCGGTGACGATTTTGAAGTGATAGATGAGCGCTTCCATCTGCGTCTTCATCTTTTCGCGATCAGGGAGGACGACGTGCGGCGCGTCCGCCTGCCACGGGCCTTCCGGCATGCCTTCGAGGGCCTGCTTGATGATGCGGGTGCTTTGGCGCATCTCTTCGAGGCGGACGCGGTATCGCGCGTAGACGTCGTTTTCGTGATAAACCGGAACCGTGAAGTCGAACTTCTCGTAACTCGAGTAGGGTTCCTGCTTGCGAATATCCCAGTTGACGCCGGCGGCGCGGAGCATCGGTCCCGTGATGCCGAGATCGAGCATGTCTTCGACCGAGATGTATCCGACACCCTTGGTGCGACGCATCCAGATGGGGTTCTGGTCGAGGAGATTTTCGTATTCGTCGACTTTGCTCGGGAAGGTGTTGATGAACTTGCCGACGACTTTCTGCCAGCCGCGCGGCGGTTCGAGCGCGAGTCCGCCGACGCGGATGTAGCTGGTCATCATGCGCTGGCCGGAGAACATTTCCAAGATACGCAGCAGGTCTTCGCGTTCGCGGAAGCAGTAGAAGAACACGCTCATTGCGCCGATGTCGAGGGCGTGGGTACCGAGCCAGACCAAATGACTATTGAGGCGCGTGAACTCGGTCATCATCACGCGGATCCATTGGGCGCGCGCAGGAATTTCAAGTTGAAGAAGTTTTTCGACGGCGAGCGCGTAGCCGAGGTTGTTCGACAGATTGGCGAGATAGTCGACGCGATCAGTGAGCGTCACGGCCTTCTGCCAAGTCAGCGTTTCAAACTGCTTTTCGATGCCGGTGTGCAGGAAACCGATGTCGGGTTCGGCGCTCATAATGGTTTCGCCTTCGAGTTCGAGGACGATGCGAAGCACGCCGTGCGTCGACGGATGCTGCGGACCCATATTAAGGGTCATGCGCCGGGCGGAGACCGGAGTTTCAGGAGCCTCTTCGACCGCCTGGAATGTCGCTGTGTGATCCTCTAAGCCTTTGATCATTTCCTGGTCCTAATTGCCTTCGGTCGGGTAGCTGTACTTGTAGCCGTGCACCGGATAGTCTTTTCGCAGCGGATGCCCTTCCCAATCGATGGGCATCACGATGCGAGTGAGGTTGGGGTGATTGCGAAACTTGATGCCAAACAGATCCCAGACTTCACGCTCGTACCAATTGGCTCCGCGCCAGACGGCGGTTACGGAGTCTGCTTCGGGGGCGTCCCCGGATACCTTCACCTTCAGGCGGAGGCGCTCGTTTCTTTCGAGCGAATGCAGATGGTAGACGAGTTCGAAGCGCGGATCGGCGTGGAGCCAATCGACGGCAGTGATCGAGCTGAGGCGAATGAATTTCTGTTCGTTCTTCAGGAAAGCGCAGACCGCGACGATGTGGGCCGGGTCGATGAACAGCGTCGTTTCGCCAAGTTGATTGTCCCCGCCGAGGAGTGCGGCGGAGACCTGCGATTCCACTGCGGCGGCAGTGGCGTTGTCTTTGAGAATTTCAGGAAGCATATTGCGGGTTACTTGCCTACGAGGGTTTCGACGACGGGGGTTCCTTTGGCCGGACGGTCCAGATCTTCGGCGGCCCAGTCGAGGGCGCCTTTCTTCCACACGTAAAAAAACCCAACCAGAACGAGCACGATGAACAGCAGCATTTCGACGAAGGCAAACATCTTCAGCTCGCGGTACACGACGGCCCAGGGATAGAGGAACACAGCTTCGATATCAAAGAGAATGAAGATCATGCCGACGAGGTAAAACTTTACGCTGAATCGTTCCTTGGCGCTTCCGGCGGGCGCCATACCGCATTCGTAGGGGGTGTCCTTCTGTGGGCTGCGCGCTCGTTTGCCGAGCAACGAGGATCCGGCAATGAGGCCGCCGGCGATCGCCACAGCGATCACGATCTGTACGAGGACAGGGAAATAGAGTTCGAGCGGGGTAGTCGGCATGAGTTGGTGTGTGGAGCCTAACCTATGACTATAATGAGAGGCCAAACGGGGTGTCAAACTGGGCACCTTAAGCCGCCAGCGCCAATCAAGCTAGACCATGACGGCAGAAAACACGAAAATGATCGAAATTGTTGTCAACGGAGAGCACCGCACGGTGGCGCAACCGGACAGCCTGCTTGGGCTGCTGGTGGGGCTGGGAGTGGATCCCGAGAAGGTGGCGGTGGAAATGAACCGCCTGATCGTGCGTCGGCCAGAATGGCCGATGACGGCCGTTGCCGGGGGAGCGGAGCTTGAGGTGGTCCAATTTGTAGGGGGTGGATAGTCCGGACACCCCCATCGGCGGGGCTATTGACAGGCTCCCTGTATCCGGTACAATCTGGAGGTTCGTTGTTCACCACGAAAGGGATCAATTATGTTCAAAACACGGCGAAGCCGTCCTGAAGCTGAAATCCTCGTCGAGCGGAATTACACGTCGAGCGACGTCGCTCGAATCGCGAGCGTCAGTTTGCGGCAGTTGCAGTGGTGGGATGAGCGCAAAGTGGTGTCGCCGCGTCACGAAGGACACCGCCGGATCTATCTCGCGGCGGAAGTCGTGGAAATTACGGTGATCGCGGAATTGCGGCGCAAGGGCTTTTCGCTGCAGAAAATCCGCCGGGTGCTGCGGTTCCTGCAGAAAGAGATGGGGCGCCGGCTGAACGAGGTGGTGGGTTCGCAGAACGAACTGCACCTGGTGACGGACGGCAAGTCGATCTACCTGGAAGACAATCAGGATCGGGTGATCGACATTTTGAAGAACGCAAAGCAGCCGATGTTTCTGGTTTGCGTGACCGATCAGGTGCGTCGACTGGGCGAATCGCCGGAACGTAAGCCGATGTCGCGCGTCGAACCTGTAATGGCGGCGGCGGCCCGCCGCGCCAAGATGGGCTAAAGAAGCCGGTCGCGGCCGAGAAGGTTCCCTTTCCGAGTTCGATTGGGGCTGCGCCCGATCTGCGGCATTCGCGCCTATAATGAAATCAGGCTGGGAGGCCCCTCGATGCCCAAGCGCCGACCTTTTGTCTACGCATTTTTATTTGTTGCAATTTGCTCGCTCGCGGGAGGCCTGTTCGGCCCCAATCGCGTATCGGCGGCGAGCAGTCCGGATGACCCACTCGCGCAAAGCCTGAAGGCGTTCACCAAAGTCTACGATCTGGTGGAGCAAAACTTCGCCGATCCGGTGAAGGCGGAAAAGGCAGTCTACAACGGCGCGATCCCAGGGATGCTGCACACCCTCGATCCGCACTCAAACTTCTTTGACCCGAAGACATTTAAGCTGATGCGGGAAGACCAGCGCGGTCACTACTACGGGGTCGGCATGCAGGTGGGTCCGCGCAATGGCAAGACGATTGTGATTGAGCCATTCGCTGGAACGCCCGCGTACAAGGCTGGCTTGCGGCCGGGTGACGCTCTTCTGTTCATCAACGACAAGAATTGCGAAGGCATGACGACGACCGAGATCGCTGACACGCTCAAGGGGCCGCGCAACACTCCGGTGCAGATCGTTGTATCGCGGCAGGGCGAATCGAAGAATCTAACGTTCAATTTGATGCGCGACGAGATTCCGCGCAATTCGATCAAAACTGCGTTCTTCATCAAGCCGGGCATCGCGTTTATCGACATCGACTCGTTTACGGAAACTACGAGCCGCGAACTCGAGGACAACTTGAAGCGGATGGGCGAAAGCAGCATCAGGGGCCTGGTGTTGGACCTGCGCGGCAATCCAGGTGGGCTTCTGAACGAAGGCGTTGATGTGGCGGGTCACTTCCTGAAGAAAGGCGACCTCGTGGTTTCGCATCGCGGCCGGGCATCGGCGGAAAAGCCATACATCGCGCGGCGAGGCAGCGGAGGAAAAGATTATCCGGTGGTGATTCTCGTGAATCGCTATTCGGCGTCGGCGGCGGAAATCGTCGCGGGCGCGCTGCAGGATCACGATCGGGCATGGATTCTCGGCGAGAACACTTTCGGCAAGGGCCTTGTGCAAACAGTTTATCCGCTGGACGATGAAACCGGCCTTGCGCTAACGACGGCACACTACTACACCCCGAGCGGCCGACTGATTCAGCGCGACTACTCGAACATCTCGTTTCTCGACTACTACTATCACAAGAATCTGGAGAGTAAGAACGAGAAGGACGTGAAGATGACCGATAGTGGCCGCACGGTCTACGGTGGCGGCGGCATTTCACCGGATGAGAAGTATGTTCCAGAAAAGTTGAACAGGTTTCAGATCGAAGTGATCCGGAAGTACGGCCTTTTCAACTTCAGCGCCACTTATTTCGGCGGGCGCGATAGCAAACTGCCCAAGGGTTGGGAGCCGGATGCGGCTGTGGTCGACCTGTTCAAAACGTCCCTGAAGAAGAGCGGCGCGGAGTTCACCGATCAGGAGTTCACGGACAACCTCACCTGGGTGAAGAATCAGTTGAAGCGCGAGCTGTATATTACAGCCTTTAGCATCGACGAATCGTTGAAGGTCGCCGCGGAAATCGATCCGGCGGTCTCGAAGGCCGTCGATGCCCTGCCGAAGGCAAAGGCTCTGGTCGACAGCGCGAAGAAGCTGATTGTCCAGAGGATGAACAGCCAGACGCAGACGGCGCAAGCGCGCTAACAGAATCAGGAGGCCGCCCGGACCGTTGCGACCGCAAATCATCGTTCTCGACGCCGGCGGCCAATACTGCCATCTCATCGCCCGGAAAGTTCGCGAACTCGGCGTGTATGCCGAAGTCACGGCCAGTGAGACTTGCGCGGAAGAACTGCGCGGCGCAAAAGGCGTTATCATTTCCGGCGGTCCCTCAAGCGTTTATGATGCGGGGAGCCCGACCATTGACCGTGCGCTGATTGCTCCCGGGCACCGCAGCGAATCACCGGCTGTTCTTGGAATTTGCTACGGCCAGCAGCTGATCGCGCATTTACTCGGCGGCAACGTGGAGAAGGGCGTGAAAGGCGAGTACGGCCTCGCGCATCTGGAGATCACGCAGCCGGGCAGGTTGCTCGCTGGGATCTCGGGACGCCAACAGGTTTGGATGAGCCATCGCGATCTGGTGGCGGGTGCTCCGGCGGGGTTTACGGTTCTGGGTTCGACGGAGACATGCGCTATCGCGTCGATTGAGAACGAAGCGGAGCGGCTCTTCGCTGTGCAGTTTCACCCGGAAGTCGTGCATACGTTGTGCGGCAAGCAAGTGCTCGAGAACTTCGTGTTCGGCGTGTGCGACTGTGAGAAGGATTGGGATCCGAGCGGGCAAATCGAAATTGTCGAACGCCAAATTCGCGAAACGGCAGGCGACCGCAATATCTTCTTCTTCGTGAGCGGCGGAGTCGATTCGACCGTCGCCTATACGCTTTGCCTGCGGGCGTTGGGGCCGGATCGGGTCCACGGGATTTATGTTGACACCGGGCTGATGCGCGAAGGGGAGACAGCATTCGTGCGCGAGGCGTTCGCCAGGATTGGCGCGACGGCATTCCAGGTTGAGGATGCAAGCCGCGCATTCTTGCAGGCGCTCGAAGGTGTTACGGATCCGGAGAAGAAGCGCCACATCATCGGGGAAGCGTTTGTCGCCGTGCAGGAGCGGGTTCTCGAAAGCGAGCATTTTCTCGATGACCACTGGATTCTTGGCCAAGGCACGATCTATCCCGATACGATTGAATCGGGCGGCGACAAGATCGGTAAGGGCAAGGCCGAAGTCATCAAGACACACCACAATCGCGTGGCTGGAATTCAGAAGCTGATCGCCGAACGGCGCATCGTCGAGCCGTTGGCCTCGTTCTATAAGGACGAGGTGCGAAAGATCGGCCGCGAGTTGGACATCGACGCGGCACTATTGGCGCGGCATCCGTTCCCTGGACCTGGACTCGCGATCCGGTGCCTATGCGCGACGGAAACTGCGGCACCGCAGCAGACGCAGGATGGGTGGATCATTCCTTTACGCAGCGTCGGCGTGCAGGGCGATTCGCGGACCTACCGGCCGGTGATTGCGCTCGATGCATTTCCGGAGTCTGATGAGTTCGCAGCGGACTTGATCAATCGACTGGGCGAGGTGAATCGCGTTGCAGTCTGCGTGCACGGAAACATGCCGGAGTTCACCGTGCGGCCGTCGACACTGACGGCGAATCGACTCAACCGGCTGCGTCGGGTCGACGCAATCGTGCGCGCCGCCGCGCTCGATTCCGGATTCGACGATACAATCTGGCAGTTTCCTGTTGTTCTGATTCCCTTAGGCACGGCAGAGCGTCCGGATTCCGTGGTGCTTCGCCCCATCGATTCGGTCGATGGCATGACGGCGAAGGCGGTTCGCATGCCCGACGCGCTGCTGGCGCGGCTCGTGCAGGAACTGTCGCGCATCGAAGGAATCGCGGGCGTCTTCTACGATCTGACGAATAAACCGCCTGGCACGATCGAGTGGGAATAGCTACTCGGGAGACGTGAAGACGCCACCCCGCAGGCAACTGGCCAACCACTCCGCGCGGGGATACTTAGAATCCATCAGGCCGCGAATTTCTTCCTAAAGTTGTACTCCACACGGCGCGTACTCAGCCAATCGTTCTCGATCAATAAGTATGACGCACGCGGATCGCCGTCAAACGGTAGACCCACGCTCGCGGTGTTGGCCACAACCTTGCCACGAATGCAGCGGATGAACGGCACGTGGATGTGACCGTAGACCGCAATGCCTCCAGGCAGTTTCCCGTAGACGACATCGAGTGCATCGTCGATGGCGAGCGCGCCGGGCGCATCCCACAGATTGCCTGGTGACGCGTGGACCACCGTTACGTGATCTTGCGTGAACACCTGCGGACGCGCGCGAAGCCACGCGATGCGTGCCGCACCGACCATCTCGCGCGTCCGCGGCGCGAACTCTTCGAAAAGGATGCGGCGGAGCGAGGAGCCAACGGGCGATTGGCGCTGCAGTTCCTCGTAGCGTTCCGGCACCCAGAGCGTTTCATCGGCGTTTCCGGCTATGGTGATCCACCCCAGTTCGCGGATCCGGTCAATGACTTCAGCCGACCGGTGCCCGTGCGTTGCGAGGTCTCCGCCGCACAAGACAACGTCGGGCTTGGTGCGGGAAAGGTCCGCAATAACGGCTTCGAGTGCGGCTAGATTCCCGTGAATATCCGAAACGGTCGCAATTCGCACTGGACCTTATTGTAGCGGGCGCCGCAACCGTTGCATGAGGAGGCGAGGCAGGCCGTGGACGATTCGCCCCACAGCGTCAGATCCGGTGGAAACTGCGCAGGATCTCGCGCGTCGTGTAGCGCAGGGCGATGGGTCGACCGTGTGGGCAACTCATCGGAAACTCGCATGCGGCGAGTTCGCGGAGGAGCCATTCCATCTTAGTTTGATCCAGCCGCATATTGATCTTGATGGCAGCCTGGCAAGCGATCGATGCAGCAATGGAGCGGCGGAAGTCGTCGAGCGAGGTGTGCCGCAATTCGCTCTCCGCAATCTCAAGCACCTCGAAGATCACCTTTTCGATTTCGCCGGGGCCGATTGCGGCTGGGGCGGATTTGATAGCGATGGTGCGATTGCCGAACGGTTCGGTGTCGAAACCAAGCGCATCGAGTTCACCGGCCAAGCGCGCGTACTCGATCTGTTGCGACGCAGTCAATTCAATGACAAGCGGGATCAGCAACTGTTGCGTTTCGGCCCTACCAGCGGCGCGTTGGCGCAAGACTTTCTCAAAGAGAATGCGTTCGTGGGCGACGTGCTGGTCGATGATCCACAGGCCGTCGCGACCGGCGGCGAGGATAAAGCTGTCATGGATCTGGCCCAGCGGGCGAAGATCGGCTAGGACGGCGAGACTTTCGGCATCGGGGCCGGGGTCAAGAGCCAGGGTGCCGTGCGAATCCGGCATGGGAATACGGCGGCGAATGGGATTGGGGTCGAGCGGGATCGCAACGTCGGCCACGAGGATCGCGGAGGTATCGGGCTGGGGTTCGTCGAACGTGAACCGTGGCGTGATCGATGCGCCGGGGCGCAAACTAAACTCCGGAAGAGCCGATAGCGGTACTTCTCCAAAAGAAACGGGCAGCGCGTCGAAGCTCATGTTCTCGATGCGCTGTGTGAACTCCGAATACGGCAGAATAGCGCCGGCTTGCGCTCCGAAATCGGACGCGCGGACTGCACTCGCCGATAGGGGGATCGCGGTGATGGGGCGGCGCTCCATGAGCAACGCACGAATCGTATCGCGGACGAAATCATGCACGATGCTGCCGTGACGAAAGCGAACCTCGGTCTTTGCGGGATGGACGTTGACGTCCACTTCTTCGGCATCGCAATCCAGAAAGAGGAGCGCAAAGGGATAACAGGCCGCGGGCATTAAGTTGTAATAGGCGGCAGACAGAGCGTGGAGCAGCAGTTTGTCGCGGATCAGGCGACCGTTTACGAAGAGATAAATCGAGTTGCGATTCATCTTCTGGACTTGCGGTCCGGAAACAAATCCACGGACGCGAAACTCGCGCTCGGGAGCGTCGGCATCTACAAAGACACGCTTGCGCTGGTCACCGATATCGACGAGATCGTCAAGGGTTTGCCCGCCGAACACTTGATAAACGCGTTCGCGGAGTTCGGTAACCGGCGTTACGTCGAGCAACGGCCTGTCGTTGTGGCTCAGCGCGAAAGCCTTCGCGGGATGCGCCAGGCTGTAATGCGTCACAAGGGAAGCGATGTGCGCTAGTTCTGTCGGTTCGCTTCGAAGGAACTTCTTGCGCGCCGGCACGTTGAAGAACAGGTCGCGCACGGAGATCGTCGTGCCGACCGATACGGCGGCTTCGTCGCAGGTGAGCAGGCGTCCACCTGCAATTTCAACCCGCGTTCCGGTAGTCTCCCCGGACGAATGCGTTTCGAGCAGTAGACGCGAGACGGAGGCAATCGAAGGAAGCGCTTCGCCGCGGAAGCCGAGCGTCGCTATGGAGTCGAGGTCACGGACGTCGCTCAGCTTGCTGGTCGCGTGGCGCTCGAAGGCGAGTAACGCGTCGTCGCGCATCATGCCGCAGCCATTATCCTGGATCCGAATCAGGCGGCGGCCTCCGTTTTCGATCGCGATACGGACTTCCGTAGCGCCGGCGTCAAGCGAGTTTTCGAGAAGTTCCTTAACGACGCTCGCGGGACGCTCCACGACTTCGCCCGCGGCGATCTTGTTCGCCACGTTGTCGGAGAGGATGCGGATACGGCCCATGATGAGTGGCTTACAGCGATCTCAGGAGTCTTGAACGTAGCACGCCTGGCTCCGCGATGAATGCGGCGCTAATTTAGCGTGATGCCGCGCTCGCCAAGCAGCGTGCCCGTGCGCTGCAGCAGCGTGAGCTGATTGCGCCGATAGTTGACCGATTCGCGAACGAGCGCCGATTCCGCTGTCACCAGATCGCCCTGCGCCGAGAGCACGAAGAAGATCGTGGTTGTACCCAGTTCATATTTCTTCTGCTCGGCATCGAGGCGTTTCTGCGCGAGGTCGCGGGCGACCTTCGCTAGTTCAACGCTGGCGTGGCTGTTCTCAAGCTGGCTGATCGCAACAAGCACTTGCAAGCGGATGTTCGATTGGCTCGCCTGCACTGCCAACTGATCGAGACGGCGTTGCACAACCGCATCGGCATAGTTTGCAGCGGCGTTGCGGTCGCGGACCGGGATGCGCAACGTAATGCCCATGCTGTAGGTGGGAAAGTTAAAGGCGAAGGTCTGGCTCAGCGCATCCGCAATTCCGCCAGGAAGTACTCCGCCGCGGGTGATCTGATTACCGCCGCGGCCGAAGGACCCGTACTGCGCGGTGAGGCTAACGTCAGGCCGCAAGTTGTTTACCGCAATTTTTAAGATGACATCGTCGTTCTCAAGAAACTGCGATGTTGCTTTCAAGTCGGGTCGTTTGGCAAGGGCCTGCGCGACCATCGCTTCGCGATCCATGGAGGCAACGGTCACCGGTGGAGCGACGGATTCCGTCAGAGAGATGGGCAGTTGCCGGATCTGCGCATCGCGATCGGCTCCAATCTGCCGGCGTAGCGCGTCTTCGGTTTGAGCAAGATTGAACCGCGCCTGCGTGAGGACGATCTCTGCGTTCGCGTAGTTGGCTTGCGGCTGGAAGATGTCGAGCGGAGAGCTTGCGCCGAGTTCGAGCTCACGCTGCGCCCGCTTAAGGGCTTCGTTGGCGAGCTTGAGGCTCTCTTGCGCGACGCGGAGATTCTCGCGTGCGCCGATGACGCTCCAATAAGCGTTTTCGGCGGCGGCGATGAGCGTGATCACGGAATCTTCGAGCGAAAATTGGGCTTGGCGCAGGCGGCTGCGGGCGAGCGTGATGGGAAGCTTGGTAATCATGCTGCCCCGGTTGCGTATCAGGGGCTGCGAAACGTTCACGGTGAAGCGCGAGGTGATTGTCGGGTTGAAGATCTGGAACGAGTTGTTGTTCGAAGTCTTCAGGCCGTTGTACGCGACGTTAACCTGCGTGCCAGGGGTGAACGTCTGGTTGTAATTGAGGTTCAACGGTTGACTGAGCGCACTCAGTACGCTCGCGCCAGCCAATGAATCCGACGTCGGCGTCTGCGAGCGCGCCGGTGTAAAGCTCGCGGTTGCGAACGGATCGAAAAGTGCGTGCGCGCGGACAATCGCGTCCCTCGGGATCTCGACGGCAAGCACCTGAATGCTAATGTCCGGGTTGTTCGCCATCGCCAACTCAAGGGCGTTTCGCAGCGACAATTGCAACGCGCCGCCCGTCACGAAATCGCCAAGGCGCGTCGGAGGTTGCAACTCGACGCGATCCGGAATCGGCAGGAAGCGCTTGCGGAAATAGGAAGTCTTCGGGAAGAAAGGGTCGTAGTCGACGGCCTTCGGAGTGCTGGGATCAGCCAGCGTCGCGCGCGCGGGCGCGGGAGAATCTGGTTGCGCGAGGCCCGCGCCAGCCAGAACAAACAGCAAAAAAAATGTTCGCATCAGTTGGACACTCAAAATATGTTTTCTGCTCCCGCGCGATCAACCGCACGAGAGCGTGTCGGGAGCACGATGGCTGCCCTGGAAATTACTCGTAACGGATCGCCTCGATCGGGTCCAGCTTCGCAGCCTGCATGGCGGGATAAATCCCGAAGAGCAGGCCGATTCCGACTGAGACGCCGAACGCGACGGCAATACTGGTCGCGGTAACGACGGTTGACCAACCCGCCGCGGCAGCAATGATCCGCGCGAGGGTGAAGCCGAAGGCGATTCCGATGAGGCCTCCGACGATCGATATGAGAACGGCTTCTGTCAGGAACTGACGGATGATGTCGGCCTGGCGTGCGCCAATCGCGCGGCGGATACCGATCTCGCGAGTTCGTTCAAGAACCGTCGCGAGCATGATGTTCATAATGCCGATTCCGCCGACCAGCAGCGAGATTCCGGCGATACAGATCATGACGACCGTGAATGTGAAATTGGTGCGGCGCTTTTGTTCGAGCAGGCCGGCAGGCACTACGACGTTGAAGTCGCCTGCGTCTTTGTGGGTGGTCGCGAGAATGGCGTTGACGACGCCTGCGGTCTCGACGGAATCGGTTCCGCCTGCGACCCGAATGTAGATGCCGTCGATTTCGTCCTTGAGATAGCTGTTCGAATCTTCGAAGCGGCGCATCACGGTGTTCAGCGGCGCGATCACCATGTTGTTACGATCCGAGACTTCCAGTCCTTCGACGTCGGAATCGGCCGCGGCCTGCTGCGCAAGCACGCCGACAACCTGCAGCCAGGTGTCGTTCACCTTGACGTACTTGCCGACGGCGGGCTCGTAGCCCAATAGGTTTACTTTCGCTGCCTCGCCGAGAACACAGATTGGCGAAGAACGGTCATTGTCTTCGGCATTAAAGAAGCGCCCTTCCACCATCCGCAGGCTATTGATGGTTAGAAACTGCGGCTCGACACCAATCAGCAGCGGCGTTTCCGTGGTGGGTTTCGGGAGGACCTTGAGCGGCTTGAAACGCTTGCGCGGCGTCGAGGCCTCGATGCCCTGGACGTTTTCCGCAATCGCGCGGTAGTCGCGGAACGAGAGCCCGGGCGAGACCGTCCGGCGCTCCTGGAGTTCATTTCGGTCGACCGCTTCCTTGGCTTCGATGATGATGTTGTTTACACCGAGCAGGTCAATGTAACTCATCATTTCCTTCTGCGCGCCTGCGGTAATCGCGAGCATCGCGACCACGGCTCCGACGCCGAAGATCATTCCGAGCATGGTAAGTAGGCTGCGGAGCTTGTGCACCAAGAGGCTCGAAAGCCCCATGTAGAGTTCAGGAAGGTATCCGGAGAAATTTGCCATGTTACTTCGCACCTCCCTTTCCGAGACCGCCCATCGCTCCGCCGCCTTTTTCCTTCTTGTCTTTCTTATCTTTCTTGGTGCTTGTCGGATCGGTAAGGGCGACAATCTCTCCGGCAGTAACGCCGCTGGCGATCACCATCGTGGACTCGCTGCGTTTTAGAGGCTGAATAAGACGAGCTTCGAATGCGGTGCCCTTGCGGACATAAACAACCGGCTTTCCGTCTTTCTCGAAGATAGCCTGCATCGGCAGTGACAGCGCGTTCTTCATTTCTTCGACGATGATCTCGACGTCAGCTAACAACCCCGGACGCAGCAACACATCGAGCTGCGAGTCTTCCTCCGGAGGAGGGGGCAGCTTTGCAGCCGCCATCTCTTTTTCGGTGAACTGCGAACCGCCGCCACCGAAACCCATGGGCATTCCCCCGCCGCCAAACGGCATCCTGCCGCCCGAAGCGCCAGCAGTCATCGCGGGCATCTTGATACCCTGCTTCGCAAGATCCGCCTGGACCTTTGCCATTAGCTTTTTTTGCTCGTCCGGCGAAAGGTCTTCCATCTTCTTGCCGTCGAGCGCTTTGCGCATGGCGTCACGCATTTTGCGAACTTCTTCCGGCATCCCGCCGCCCGCGTCGGCTGGCCGCCCTCCGCCACCGCCTCCTGAACCACCGGGGCTCATCTGCATGGTCATCGACTGACCCCCGTCCGCACCAGGGGCTCCGCCGCCGGGTCGGCCACCACCGGGCATACCACCGCCAGGCATGCCGCCGGGCATCCCACCAGCCATGCCGGCGAACATGCTGGTCGAAGAGGAAGCCGCAATTGGCTTTTTTCGATTCGCTTCCGCGGTCGCGAGGATCTTCTGTATCTGGTCCGGCTTTGCTCCCAATGCCGAGAGAAGCTCTTTCATGTCGACGGAGAAAATGACGTCGAACTTCTTTGCCGGGTCGAAAGACATCGCGTTCGCACTCGCGGTTCCGCTCATCGTCTTGATGGTGCCGTGAAGCGTCTTCTCCGCGAGCGCGTCCATGCGCATCAGCACCGGTTGGCCTTCGCGGAGGTTGGCGCGATCAAGCTCGCCCACGCGCGCAACCACTTCGACTTCTGAGAGATCAAGAACGTCGGCCACGGGAATGCCGGGCTGCACTTGATCGCCTTCCCGGATGTCAGGCACCTGCATGCCGGCAAACATAAAGGTCCCGCGATTCTGTTTGATCGCGACGAGGCCGGAAATCGGCGAAAGCAATTTCACCTGCATGAGGCGCGCTTTTTCACGCTGCAGCTCGACGAGGCCCTTGTTTTTCTTTTCGCGAAGGACAGCGATTTCGGCTTGCGCCTGTTCGAGGCGGCTCTGGACGTCGTTCTCCAACTGCTTCAGGCGTCGCTTGGCTTCTTCGAGGTTGAGTTCGTTTTTCTTTTGGTCGATCGCCGCAAGCAACTCATTGCGTTTCACTTCGAGTTCCGCGCGGCGGACGGCGTAACGGGCGTTGAGGAGATCGACTTGATCCTGGTTCTGCCGGATGGCAAGGTCGGCTTGCGACTTCTTCATCTGCTCATCGATCTGATCGAGTTCAAGCTGCTTTTCTTCGAGGCGCGACTGGACTTCCGAATCGTCGAACTCGACGACGAGATCCTTCTCGCGAGCAAAGGCGCCGAGAGGAGCCATGCGCGTCACTTGTACCGTACCGAAAAGGTTCGGCGCAGTGAGCGTGACGCTTCGGACCGCGCGAAGTTCGCCCCGTGCGTAACTCTTCACAACCACGTCGCCTTGGCGAACCTTGGTTGTGGCGATAGTTTCCTGCCGGGATTGAATGCCTTGCATCGCACGATAGCCGCCGTAAGCGGCACCCGCGATCGCGGCGACGATGATCAGTCGAATGAGAAACTTTTTCATGCGTGTCGTAGACTCAAAATAATTCGTTAGAGCTTCTTTGCCTTCTTCGCGGCTTCGGCCGGATTCTCGAGTGCAATCATCTCGCCCACTTGAAGTCCCTTGAGAACGATAATGTCGGCGTCGTTGCGCTTGCCGACCTGGATCTGCCGCACGACAAACGTCTCACCCTTCTGGACCCAGACGGAGGGTTTGCCGTTCTGCGAAAAGCTAGCGCGCGCAGGAATCAGGATTTGATTAGGTTGATTCTCGATTACGATCTCGGCCGTAGCGCTCATTCCAGGGCGCAAGCGAGGGTCCACCTGTTTGAGGGTCGCCCGTGCAGGAAAGGTTTTATCGCTCTGCCAGGGGCCGCGCTGCATCACGGCCGCGATGGGGCTGATCCAATCGAGCTCCGCAGGGATCTCGCGATCAGGAACTGCGTCGATGCGCACTTTCGCCTGCTGGCTCAATTGCAAGCGCCCGCGATCGACTTCGTCGAGCTTGAGCTCGATCCGCAGGGAGGACAAATCGGGAATCTCCGCGATGCCGGCACCGGACGACACGCGGTCGCCTTCTTTGTATGGCGGCGGAGAGGAGCCGAACGAACCAGACGCCCGCGCGTTGGGAACGATATTGACGACGCCATCGATCGGCGCGAACAGCTTCATCTTCGAGAGATAGCCGCGCGCGCGCTCCATGTCGCGTATGGTCTTGTCCTTCTTCTGTTGAAGACGCTCGACGTCGGAGTCCTGCGTTACTTTGTGGCTCTTGATCGTCGTCTTGACCTGACCGAGGTCGCCTTCGGAGATCCCGACGTCGATGCGGTTCTTTGCACCTTCGATTTCGCTCACCACTTCTGCCTTGCTCGCTTCCAGCTTGGAGCGTTCCAGGTTGTATTGCGCAGTCATCAGGCCCATGCCATCTTGCTCATCCGTGATGCGGTGCGAGGCCTTGGTTTGGACCATTTCGCTATCCACCGTGCGGACGCTGGTGTTCTTCTCGAGATACGTCTGTTCCTGGCTGGCCGCGTCGAACTCAACAACAAGCTCGCCCTTCCGAATGGGGCGGCCCGATTCGGCCAGCTTCACGATACGAAGGTCAGGAACCTGCGGCGCGTTAAGAATAGAGCTCTTGACGCTGCGGATCTCGCCGCGGGTACGCACGCTTATAATGAAGTCGCCGCGCCGAACTTTCGCGACCGGCACTTCCACTTTGGTTGTTTCGTTCGAGTAACGGTAGGCCGCGTAGCCTCCGCCTCCGCACACAAGCAGCAGGATGCTCCAGTGGATGGCGCGTCGGCGGCCTAGATTCTTCTGGCCAATTCTCTGCTTTGGTTTAATATCTTTCGACATTCACTTCGACTCCGGGGGACAAGGGGGAATACTTCGGCGGTTAACATTCTCGTCAAGTGGAAGTCGGCGAAGGAGGCGGATCGAGGGCGACCACCTCTCCGGGCCTCACACCTTGTCGGACGACCACGCTGACATTGCTTGCCACGCCCAGTTCGACATCCCGCCGCATCCAACCGGTAGGTTGCTGAACATAGACGAACGCGCGCTGACCATCGCGGTAAACTGCGCCAACGGGCACCGTCACCGCGCTCTCCTCGCCACTTACGATCACTTCCGCGCTCACCGAGAGGTCGGGAATGATGCGCGCTTCTACCTTCTCGATTTTGATCCGAACCGGCAATTCTTTCACGTAGCTATCCCGTGCGCCACCGCCCTTGGCCAAACCGCCCACAGACATCACGCGACCTGGCAGTTCGAGATTCGGATAGGCGTCGACGCGAATGCGGACGCGTGCTCCGATGCGCATCTTCTCAGCGTCCACCTGATTTACCGTGGCGTTGACAACCATCGAACGGGTATCGACAATCTGCATGAAAAACTGGCCGGGTGACAACTGATCGCCTTGCTCCACAGGCATGAAGCCGGAGCCGCGGAACGTCTGCTGCACCACTGCCAAACCCTGAATCGGAGCCTTAACAATCATCCGATTTGCGTTTGTTTCCGTGCGCCGAAGTTCGATCTTTCCCTGCTCTAGTTCGATCTGCGCTCCCTTGATCTGCGCCAACTGACCCGCTTCGTACAACTTCAACTGCGCCTGCAGTGTCTGGTAATTCGCTTCCGCCGATTCAAACGCGAGCTTCATACGCTCGGAATCCATAGCCGAAAGCACAGGGACCGTCTTTAAGTCCAGCTTGGACTTCTCGACCGCAGCCTTCGCTCTCTCAATCTCCTGAACCTTGGACTTTTTCCCAACATCGAGCTGCGAGATGAGATTCCTGTAGCTGGCCTCGGTCTGTGCGAGCGATGCCTTGTAGTCGTCCACGCGGTTCATCATGTACTGCCTGTCGAACTCAGCCACCACTTCGTCCTTGGCGACCACCGATCCCGACTTCGCGATACTGAGGAGCGACAAGCCAAACTCACCACCGCCGCCGCCGCCGCCACCGCCACCGGAATTCATCATCGCTGCCATTTGTGCATTGGCGTTGAACACACCCGAAGTGCTACCGATGCCCTCAGCTCCGGTTGCGCCAGACCTGCTCGAAGATGCCGCCGCGGAGGAAGTGCTGGAACTGGATCTGCCTGCGGCGGATGAGCCTGCCCTCGAAGTGGCAGACGTTAGAGCAGATGAGCGCGAGCCAGCCGATGCGTTGGAACGGCCGGCATTCGAGCTGACGCTGAGCGCCGTGCTAACACCGCTCGAAAAATTTACCCCTTGGCGCCCAAACATGCCAGAACGACTTCCGCGCAACTGCGGGGTTACGAGCGAGACGTAGTTCTCGGCAGCGGTCACACCGGTAAGTCGAATTGTCGATTCCACCGCTCCGGACGCAACTTGGTGAGTACGAATTCCTGAGCCCGTAACCTTAAAGGCTTCCTGCTGCGTGGACTGTTGGCGCCAATACCACGCACCAGCGCCTAACGCAGCGACCAGGATCAAGATCCAAAGCCAGCCTCTTGAGCGGGGCTCGTGCGCGCGCGGGGCAACAACAGCGGGGCTTCCCGGCTTCTCTGGTTGTGGCGGACTAATGGGTACACTACTCATAACTATGCTCGACGCCTGGATAAACTCTTGATTCTCGTCAGGATACAGGAGCTTAGATGCACCAGATCCCCGGACGAGTCTTTAACAGGTTACCAGTACAGGTAACAGCTTATCGCAGCTCGACGTTAAGACGAAGCCCGATTGCATAAAGTTATGCCCGGAACTGTCGTTTTTCGTAACAGTTAGAAGCTCTCGCCGGAACACAGCCGCAAGTTCTCTTCGATCGCTGGCCCATCGCGCGCGGACCCCGCTTCCAACGACGAGCCGCCCATCGCCAAACGCGGAGCCTAGCCCTAGCCGCTCATCGACGAAAGAAACTGCTGGTTGCTTTGCGTCTTGTTGAGCTTATCGAGCAGCAATTCCATGCTTTCGACCGGGCTCGCCTGGCTCAGCACCTTGCGTAGCACCCAAACGCGGTTCAGTTCGTCGCGCGGAAGGAGAAGTTCGTCTTTGCGGGTCCCGGAGCGCGTAATGTCGATCGCCGGAAACACGCGCTTATCCATCAGCTTGCGGTCAAGATGGATTTCCATGTTGCCGGTGCCTTTGAATTCTTCGAAAATGACATCGTCCATACGGCTTCCGGTGTCGATCAGCGCGGATGCGACGATGGTAAGCGATCCGCCTTCTTCGATGTTACGTGCCGCTCCGAAGAACCGCTTGGGGCGCTGCAGTGCATTCGAATCGACGCCGCCCGAGAGCACTTTACCCGAGGGCGGAACAACAGTGTTGTAGGCGCGAGCCAAACGCGTGATGGAATCGAGCAGAATCACTACGTCGCGCTTGTGTTCGACGAGGCGCTTGGCCTTTTCGATGACCATTTCGGCCACTTGCACGTGGCGGGAGGCAGGTTCATCAAAGGTCGAACTAATGACTTCGCCCTTGACGGAGCGCTGCATGTCGGTGACTTCCTCCGGGCGCTCGTCGATCAACAGCACGATGAGCGAAACTTCCGGATGGTTGAAAGTAATAGAATTTGCGATGTTCTGAAGCAACATCGTCTTACCGGTACGCGGGGCAGCCACGATCAAGCCGCGCTGGCCCTTTCCGATCGGCGTCAGCATGTCCATCACGCGACCGGAATAGTTGTCCTTCGTCGTTTCCATCTTCAACCGTTCCATCGGATAGAGGGGCGTGAGGTTATCGAAGAAAATCTTGTTGCGCGATTCCTCCGGCGGTTCGAAGTTGATGGCGTCGACTTTGATCAGCGCGAAGTAGCGTTCGCCTTCCTTCGGCGGACGAATCTGACCGCTGACCGTATCGCCCGTGCGCAGGTCAAAGCGGCGGATCTGCGACGGCGAAACGTAGACGTCGTCTGGGCCGGGAAGGTAGTTGTACTCGGGCGCGCGAAGGAATCCGAATCCGTCGGGCAGGCATTCAAGTACACCCTCAGAGAAGATCAACCCGCTTTTTTCGGCCTGAACTTGCAGGATCTTAAAGATCAGCTCTTGCTTGCGGAGGCCGGCGAAGCCCTGGACGCCCAGATCTTTCGCAATCTGGTTGAGCTTCTGAATGCTCATGTCCTTCAACTCGACGAGGTCGAGCGTGGACTGGCCGTTCTTGTTCATGGCGCGCTTACGGGCACCTGGATCCATGTTTTCAAGAGCAGGTTGCGGTGCAGGTGCTGCGGCCTCGGGCTGCTCGGCGGCTGGCGGCAGCGTTGCATCAGCAAGCGCCGCATCAGCAAGCGCCGCAACTGGAACTGTTGCGGAAGGAGGCGCTGTGGAAGGAGGTGCGGCGGCCTTTTCAGTCGGAGCCGACACAGGCTTAGATTCGGAGAGCTTCACCGCAGCAAGCTTCTCGGCGGTTGGCTTCTCGCCTGCTTTGTCCGCGAGAGCCTTCTCTGCCGGTGCCTTTGCGGCTTGGCGCGGAGGACGCTCCGACTTCGGCTCGGCCGCTTTCTGCTCGGACACCGGCTTCGCGTCTTCCGGCTTCGCCTCCGTCTTGTTCGGCTGCGGCTCGGCCGCGGCAGACTCTGCGGCTGGCTCGGGCGTCTTCGCGGTTATTGAATCTTGATTTTCCAGATCGCTTGCCAAAGTTCCCTCACTCCCCGGCCTGTGACGGCCGAGCACGGATGTAATTCGCCTTCCGGATACTGCTCCCGGATCGCCGCGAGCGTCTTATGCTGCTCGCTCTGCGATAGCTTGTCCATTTTTGTAACGGCCACCATGTACGGCCGTCCCTGCATCTCAAGCCACCGCTTGAGTTCCAAATCCTTCTCCATCCATCCCCGCCGAGCATCGAGCAGTAGCAGACAGAGCCGCAAAGACCCCCGATCGAACAAGTAGCGCTCGATAAGCAGCCGCCACTCTTCCTGCATACCCCTCGGCACTTGCGCGAAGCCGTAGCCCGGAAGATCAGCGAATCGAAGCAATTCGCCGATCTGATAGAAATTGATCAATTGTGTGCGGCCCGGCGTGGAACTGGTAAACGCCAAACCCTGCCGCTTCTGCGCGCTCGGCTTTCCTGCGCTGCTGCCGTCAGGCGACGTGTTCGTCGCGCTCCCAGGACGGCCTGCCGCCTCCCGCTCCCCGGTCTTTACCAGGGCGTTCAGTAGGCTCGATTTGCCGACATTACTGCGGCCCAGGAAGGCTGCTTCGGGCAGTCCGTTCTCGGGCGGAAACTGTTCGGGACGCGAAGCACTTATTATAAACCGCGTGAACACGGCAAGTACCTCGGGCAGTCCATGCGTCTCGATCTCTCAGGCGCTTTGGCGCAACGGCTCAGTGGGTAACCTTTTCGTCACGCGACCGCGCCACGATCTCGGCAGCCGACATCGTCGTGTGCACGGGAGCCGCATCCAACTCGCGCTCGAGCGCGATCTTCAACACTTCGTCCATCGAAGAAACGAAGTGGAGCTTCATTTCTTTGCGGATGTTCTCCGGAATATCCGGCAGATCCTTTTCGTTGTCGCGCGGAAGAACAACTTCGCGAATTCCGTGGCGATGCGCCGCCAGTAGTTTTTCTTTCAAGCCGCCGATCGGCAGCACCTTCCCGCGAACCGTTATCTCTCCGGTCATGGCGATGTCGCCGCGTACGGGGATATTTGTCAGCGTGCTGATGATGCTCGTCGCCAACGTGATACCTGCTGACGGGCCGTCCTTGGGAATCGCACCTTCCGGCACGTGAACGTGGATATCGAGATGGCGATAGAAATCGCGCGGCAGATTCAACGATGCAGCGCGGCTGCGCACGTAGCTCATCGCGGCGTGCGCCGACTCCTGCATCACGTCACCCAACTTGCCCGTAGTCGTCAGCTTGCCGCGACCTTCCATGATCGTTGCTTCGGTCGTCAGAATCTGGCCGCCGACTTCGGTCCACGCAAGCCCGACCGTCGCGCCCACTTCGTTCGTCAGCTCGGCCTGCAAGTCACGGAACTTCATCGGACCAAGGTATTCGACCACCTTCGCAGCGTCGACCACGGACCGCGTAAAGGCCTCCGACTTCTTGCCGGACTGCGCCCGGACGACGGCGCGCGTCACCTTTCGGCAAACGTTGCCGACTTCGCGCTCCAGATTGCGGACACCCGCTTCGCGCGTGTAGCCCTGGATTAGCGTTTGCAGTCCTTCATCCGCGAACTCCACTTCGGTCGCCGAGAGCCCAGTATCCTTCATCTGCTTCGGAACCAGGAATTTCTTGGCAATCTCAAGCTTTTCGAGTTCCGTGTAGCCCGACAAGCGGATCACTTCCATGCGATCCTGCAACGCCGGCGGAATTGTGTGCAGCACGTTCGCCGTCGCAATGAAGAACACTTGACTCAAGTCGTATTCGACATCAAGATAGTGATCCTGGAACATGAAGTTCTGCTCAGGATCCAAAACCTCGAGCAACGCTGCTGACGGGTCGCCCCGGAAATCGGTCGACATCTTGTCGATCTCGTCGAGCATGAAAACCGGGTTCCGGGTACCAGCCTTCTTCATCATCTGAAGAACCTGGCCCGGCAGAGCACCGATGTAAGTGCGGCGATGACCACGAATCTCGGCTTCGTCGCGCACGCCACCGAGCGACAGACGGACAAATTTACGTCCAGTGGCTTTCGCGATCGACATGCCAAGCGACGTCTTGCCGACGCCGGGAGGCCCCACAAAGCAAAGGATCGAGCCGCGCGGGTTTTGCACCAAGCGCCTGACGGCCAGAAACTCAAGGATGCGTTCCTTGATCTTCTCTAAGCCATGGTGATCCGATTCGAGGACTTCCTGCGCGAACTTCAGATCGCGGATTTCCTTGGATTTTTTCTTCCACGGCACCGCCAGCAACCAATCAAGATAATTGCGAGAGACGGTGGATTCGGCCGACATCGGCGGCATCTGTTCCAGACGGCGAAGTTCCGCGAACGCCTTTTCTCCAGCGTCCTTGCTCATGCCAGCGGCTTCGATCTTCTTCTTGAGCTCGTCGAACTCGCTCTTCTCGCCGCGACCGAGCTCCTTCTGGATGGCCTTGATCTTCTCGTTGAGGTAGTACTCTTTTTGCGCCTTTTCCATCTGGCGCTTCACACGACCCTGGATGGTGCGGTCGACGTTGAGCTTCTCGATCTCGATGTCGAGCATCTCGGCTACGCGCGTGAGGCGATCAACCGGATCGAAGATCTCGAGCAGTTCTTGCTTTTCTTCCACCGCCAGTTGCAAATTTGCGCCCACCGTATCGGCAAGCTTTGACGGATCGTCTACGCGAATCGCGGCGACCATCGTCTCGTAGTTCAGGTTTTGGCTGAGTTTGACGTACTGCTCAAAGAGGCCCGTGACACGGCCCGTCAACGCTTCGAGTTGCGGACCATGCTCCACCCGGTACGGGAATGTTTTGATAACGGCACGGAAATAACCTTCGTCCTCGGAGACCGAAACGATTTTGCCGCGCTCTACGCCCTCGACCAAAACCTTGATGTTGCCATCGGTCTGCTTCAGGCTTTGGACAATATTCGCGATGGTCCCTACGGCGAAGATCTCGTCGGGTCGCGGTTCATCCACCTGCGCGTCATGCTGCGTCGCCAGGAAGATCTTCTTGTCACCCGCAAGCGCTTCTTCGAGCGCACGGACACTCGATTCGCGCCCGACGACGAACGGCGTCATCATGTGCGGGAAGATCACCACGTCCCGGATGGGCATCATCGGGATGCGCCTGGTATCCGATTTTTCTTTGGAGCTAAGCATTGGGGAAACTATGGGGAAAATTGGGGGGTTCGCGGACGCCGGCTTGCCGCGCCGGCTGCGGGGACCCGTACCCTCAGAACCGGCGGACTTAGCCGGCCTTCTCGAGGAGGGCCATGTTGATCTTCTGCGTCATCACCATTTCCTTCGTCACCAGGAACTCCCGGACTTTCTTGTACGAAGGCAGGTAATACATTAGATCCAGCATCATGTCTTCAAGGATCATGCGCAGGCCACGTGCCCCGACTTTGCGTTCCATGGCCAGGCCCGCAATGGCGTCGAGAGCGTCGTCACTAAATTTCAGTCTAACATTCTCGAACTCAAACAACTTTTGGTACTGCTTGATAATCGAGTTCTTTGGCTTGGTGAGAATCTGAACCAAAGCGTCCTTCTCAAGATCCTCAAGCACCGCTACCACCGGGAGACGCCCGATGAATTCCGGTATGAACCCGCTCTTGATCAGATCGACAGGCTGGATCTGCTCGAGCAGACTGATGTCGCGGCGTCCCGAAGCGCCAACGCGGCGAACGTCCGGACGATCATCGTCCGGGGGAACAAAGCCCATCGTCTTAGTCCCAACGCGGCGGGCAACCGTTTTCTCAAGTCCCACGAACGCCCCACCGCATATGAACAGGATGTTGGTCGTATCGACCGGCGTGAACTCCTGGTGCGGATGCTTCCGGCCACCCTGCGGCGGAACATTGGCAACCGTACCTTCTAGAATCTTCAGCAGGGCCTGCTGGACACCCTCGCCCGAAACGTCGCGGGTAATCGACGGATTTTCGTCCTTCCGTCCGATCTTGTCGATTTCATCGATATAAATGATGCCGGTCTGGCAGCGCTGCACATCCCAATCCGCGTTCTGCAGCAACCGCAGGATGATGTTCTCAACGTCCTCGCCGACATAGCCCGCTTCCGTCAATGTCGTCGCGTCAACGATGGCAAACGGGACATCCAAGATGCGCGCTAACGTTTGGGCGAGTAGCGTCTTGCCAGTGCCGGTCGGTCCAATGAGAAGAATGTTCGACTTCGACAGCTCCACGCCTTCGGCGGTGCGCTGCTTGTTCATCTGGATCCGCTTGTAGTGGTTGTAGACTGCGACGGCCAGCTTCTTTTTCGTCGCGTCCTGCCCGATCACATACTGGTCGAGATACTCTTTTAGCTCCAGCGGCTTCGGAAGTTTGTTCGGCGTGCCGTGCGTAGCCTCATGACGGTCGTCTTCGAGAATTGAATTGCAAACCGCGATGCATTCGTCACAAATATAGGCGCGCGGATAGTCGCTCGGCGAAGAGATCAACTTGCCGACAACGTCCTGGCTCTTGTGACAGAAGGAGCAGCGGAGGACTTCTTCGGAACTGGAACGCTTCACGCGCTCACCTCGTGGAAGGATGCGAAAAAAAACATGCGCGGGTTCAGCATGTGGAACTGAACTGAGTATAGCAGCTTCGTGCCAGTTGGCCAGCTGTCAGTCTTGTCTAATGCAGGATGAGCCTGAAGGAGGGCCTGTTTCTAACGCAGGATGAGCCTGAAGGGGCGCATGCTAGGGATTGATCATCAGCATGC
>JAYVTO010000210.1:0-4584 GCA_043788745.1 Acidobacteriaceae bacterium | reverse complement strand
TATTACGGCACTCCGACTCCGATCAATCAGGTCGCGAACCTGCATGTGCCGGAGCCCGCGCTGATCACGATTCAGCCCTGGGATGTGTCGCAGATTGCGGCGATTGAGAAGGCGATCCGCAATTCGGATCTCAATCTCAACCCGGGCAACGATGGCAAGATCATCCGTGTTCCAGTTCCGCCACTGACCGAGGAACGGCGTAAAGAGATGGTGAAGCGCCTGCACCAGATCGCCGAGGATCACCGCGTCGCGGTCCGCAATGTGCGCCGCGATGGCAACGAAGGCCTGAAGAAACTCATGAAGGACAAGGCGATCAGCGAAGACGACGAAAAGGCCGCGCTGGTTGAGGTCCAGAAGATGACCGACGGAGCGATGGCGAAGATCGACGCGTCGTCGAAGGGCAAGGAAAAAGAGATCATGGGCCAGTAGGCCTTTCGAGTTTCTACTCTTATCTATTTGTTCCCTGGCTGCAATGCCCGCTGTGGTCGAAGACGAAGGGCTGACGGAGAAGGATTTGGCCGAGATCGCGCGGCTCGCGCGGAGGAAGCCATGAACTTCACCATCGACAATCTGGCTGTTTCCTGTTTGCAGGTGGCGGTTGTGGTCGCGGGCGCGGCATTGGTGCCTTTGGCGTTCCGGCTGCGGGCTCCGCAGCCGCTGTTGGCGTACTGGCATCTGGTGTTGGGCGCGTGCCTGGCGCTGCCGTTGCCGCAGCCCCGCTCGACTTCAAAGAGTTATTGAGGTTGTTGCATTCGATCCAAGCTGAGTACTTGCTGATCGGCGGATACGCGGTCAACTACTACGGCTACCCCCGGGCCACGGCAGACCTCGATCGCTGGATTGCCGTGGATGCGGAAAACGCGAACAAGATCGCTTCGGTGCTGAAGCAGTTCGGTTTGTCGGAGGCCGAGCCGGAACTCTTTCTTGAGTTAGGGAAGATGGTACGGCTGGGCGTTCCGCTACTCCGAATCGAGTTCGTGACGAAAATAGCGGGCGTGAGTTTCGCCGAGTGCTACGCCGCGCGGCTCGAATCCGAGTTCAACGGCCTGCCCGTGAAACGGATCAGTCTCGAACACCGGAAGCAGAATAAGATGGCGGCAGGCAGACTGAAAGATTGAAGCGATGTCGAGCATCTCAGGTCGCGGCGCAAAGAGTAGTCGGCAGCTTCCGAGCCGATGCTGGCGGCGCGTCCGCAATCCTATTCGTACGCCGAGTCGTGATCGGGATGAATCGACAGGAACCGCAGGTAGTCTCCTTCGCGATAGGCCATGGCGCGCACGCTGCGTGTGATGCGAAGGCTGTAGATCCGCTGGTTGCCTGGTCCGAGGCGGGATTGAATCGCTTCCCAACGCAGGCCTCGATCGGTACACAACTGTTGCCAGCCTAGCTTCTGGATTCGCCGAAGAGACGCGAGTACCGCCAACGCGTGCTCGCGTTCGAGCGCAAACCATCCATGCTGAAAAACGGGATTGTTCAGATCCAGCAGAACCGGCTTCATCGGCGGGGCTTGGATAGTTTGCGGGAGAGCATTGCAAGGTTTGATGCCTTCGGCGGGTGGTTTTCCGCCCAGTCGGAGGCGCGGTCAATGGCGTCGCGCACGTCGGGGCGATGGAGCCAGGTTTCGTTGTCCGGGACGACGCGGGCTGTTTTTACCACCCAGACGCCGCGCTCCACCTGCTCGACGGTCACGGTGCGGCCGGCGTGTTCTTTGCCGAGGGAGATCTGTCCGCTGTTGCCGATTGTCTTGATTTCGATCGCCATCGTCGTTTCCTGCAAGCGGCGGGGCCGCTTGCTGTGCCCGACCTCGCGGGCTCCGTGTAGGGCCATGCGATTGATGATCGAGCCACCAACGCCGCGCCTGTCTGCAGGATAGCATGATCGCATGAATATGCACGCGCACGAAAGCAGGCCGGACGTTCGCGGTTCTACTTTTTCCCTGCCCCATAGAGCACGCGGCCGGAACGTTCGGCGGTTAGCTTGCCGTCGACCAATACGGCCTTGCCGTTGACGAGGACGTTCGTGAAGCCGATGGACATCTGGTGCGGGTTGCCGAAGTCTGCTTTGTCGATCACCGTATCGGGATCGAAGACCACGATGTCGGCAAACATTCCCGGACGCAGCAGACCGCGGTCGTAGAGCTTCAGGCGTTGGGCGGGCAGGGCGGACATCTTGCGGATAGCGTCTTCGAGCGTGAGGACGCGGCGTTCGCGGACATAGCGGCCGAGTACGCGCGCGAAGGTGCCGTAATTGCGCGGGTGCGGGACGCCATCCCGCGGCCCGATGACGCCGCCGTCGGAGGCGATCATCGTGTAGGGCGAAGCCATAATGCGTTCGACGTCTGGCTCGGAGATGGCGTGATAGACGGCAGAGCAGCCGCCCTTCGACTGGAGATCGATGGCCGTTTCGGCGGCGTTCTCGACCGTAACGGGCACGCCGCGTGCGGCGGTGATGTCGGCGAGCGTCTTTCCGGCGAGCGAGGGGTCGAAGCGGCAGGAGGCGACTTGCACGTTCTTCGGATCGCCGCCGCCGCGATCGGTGATAATTCGGTCCTGGATCGCGAGTTTAATTCGACCTCGGGTTTCAGGGGCGTTTAGGCGCTCTTTGAACGCGGCGGCGCCACCGCCGAAGGCCCATTGCGGGAAGAGCGCGGCGATTCCGGTGGAAGAAGCGGTGTAGGGGTATTGGTCGATGGCGACGTCGACGCCGCGCTTCCGCGCGTCTTCGACCATCTGGAGCGTATCTTTGGACGCCCCCCAGTTGGGCTTGCCGATGATCTTGTGATGCGAAAGCTGGGTCGGCAATTTGCCTTCTTCGCCGATGCGAATCGTCTCTTCGACGCTCTTGCGGATATCGCCGGCTTCATCGCGCATGTGCGAGATGTGCATGCCGCCGTAGCGCCCGGCGACTTTGGCGAGTTCGATGACCTCTTCCGAGCCCGCGTAGTTGCCGGGGACGTAGAACAGGCCGGTGGAGAGTCCGAAAGCGCCTTCGCGCATGGCTTGATCGATAAGGGCGCGCATCTTGTCGAGTTCTTCCGGAGTCGACTTGCGGTTCTCGCTGGCCATCACGGCGGAGCGGATGGAGCCGTGGCCGGCGAACATGCCGAAGTTAATGCCGAGCCGGAGTTTACTCAGGCGGTCGTAGAAAGGTTGTAGGGGAATCGGCGAATTGCCATCGTTGCCGTCCATCACCGTGGTGACCCCTTGGCGCAGCATGTTCTCGCCGGTGGGAAGGCGGAAGATCGCATCCCGGCTGTGGTCGTGGATGTCGATAAAGCCGGGTGCCACGATCCTGCCTTTGGCGTCGATACGGGCTTTGGCAGTGGCTTTCGAAAGATCGCCGATGGCGGCGATGCGATCACCCTTGATCCCGATGTCGGAACGAAACCAGGGGCTCCCCGTGCCGTCGATAATGCGGCCGTTGAAGAGGATGATGTCGAAGGAAGCCGGCTGCCGTGAGGCCGGGGTTTGCGCCCGGACGGGGAGTGCAGCCATCCAGAAAAACAGTGCCAGCAGCGTGATCCGCATTCCGCGTATTGTACACGGCGGCGTATGGGCGGCGGGGAAACGGTTTCAACCGGGGCTTCGAGGCCCGGCCCGCCCGCGGGCGAACCCGCCACCAGCATGCTGGCAACCCTACTGCTCGACGCGGGCTGAACCCAGTGGGTCCGCCTATTGGCCTGTAGCTTTCGGCAACAGGCGCTGCGTCCAATCTCTACAAGCAGGACGCGCCCAAGCGGTTACTTCGTCGCGTCCTGCTTGCCGGAGGCAAGCGCGGAGGCGTCGAGATCGGACTTGGGAGACGCGGCAAGGACCTGTAAAAACAGGGAAAAAATCAATAATGCCGCTATTACTGCTCCGACTACCATATTCAAATCCTTATCTTTGTCATTCGCTTACTTAGTCTCTAGCTGCACGCCGCTGGCCAAAGTTTCCGGCTTGATCGGCGATTTCCAGTTCCTGCCTTGAGATACGTTCTCCGGGCCGTTTGGGATGCCGTTGACGCTGCAGATGCGTAGGCGATGTTCATTGCGAAGCACCAAATCCGAGCCGCGACCAAAGCGGCTCGAAGGGCCGCGTCGGGAGCGGATTCACCAGCCGGCACACCGTGGAAAAATGTTCCTCTCGAAGAACCGCGAGCGTAAGCGAGCGGCCCCACAGCACTCACCGCCGCCACAACCCCACCCTTCAGGGCTGCTCCAGCGATTCCGCAAAGCCGGTATAGTACTATGCCCGTCGTCAAACCAACCCATTCCAACTCGCCCGCTGCGGCAGCACTCGCCCAAACCGCTCCTGGTTCGCTGGTCCCGCAGGCAGATCCGCGTCGACGTTTCCTTTCATTCACAATTGCATCCAGCGCCTTTGTAAGCTGTCCTATCTTCAACGCCGCCAGGGTAGAACGGGCACCTGCTGCGACCGAAACCTCTCTGTTTCAAACGACTGACCCCAAACAGTTTTTCGGCGATGGCGTAGTACTAAAGACATATCCCTAATCCGCCGGTAAGGAAATCAGTCCGGGGAATAGGCGAGACGGGCGTATGAATGGAAGGTCCGCCGGCCGTGGGATGAAGATGGCGGGTGGGAC
>JAYVTO010000209.1:0-6993 GCA_043788745.1 Acidobacteriaceae bacterium | reverse complement strand
GGAGTACAGCGGTTCGGCGATTACGGCGCGTCTGGCGATGGACCAGGGCCGCGACGTTTTCGCGGTGCCTGGCAACATCACGTCGAAGATGAGTTTCGGGCCGAATCTGCTGATTCGGCAAGGGGCCAAAATCGTGCAGCAATGGTCCGATATTACAGCCGAGTTGCCAGTTGCGGCGCGACAAAGGCTTTCGGCGATCATCCGTAATCGTATGAAGCAAATGAGTTTACCGGAGCCTGAATCGTTTGATGCGGCCCAGGCATCTCTTCGAGGGAGTGGTCCGCAGGCTCCGCTGGCGGCGCTTGGCCAGCTCATTCTCGCTCAACTGCCCTTCGAAGAGGCGGTCGAGCTCGATGCCCTTCTTGAGTTGTTTCCCGGCACCTCGGCAACCGAATTAATTGCGGCGCTGTTCGACCTCGAGATGGAGGGGCAAATCCGTCAGTTTCCAGGTAAACGGTTCGTGAAAGTCTGGAACGGATAGCCGGGAGGGTGGCGGGCAGGGTGGAAAGCCGTGCTAAGCTTTCGGTTGTTCGATCTCATAAGGTAGGGCTAGTTCGCAATTATGGCAAAGTCACTCGTCATCGTCGAATCTCCGGCGAAGGCGAAAACTATCGGTAAGTATCTCGGCAAGCAGTTCGTCGTGAAGGCATCGCTAGGTCACGTTAAGGATCTTCCTAAGAAAGATCTGGCGGTCGCCGTCGACAAAGACTTCGAACCGAGCTATGTCGTGATCGAAGGCAAGAAGAAGTTGATGGGAGAGCTGCGCACGGCAGCCAAAGGCGTGGACAACGTCTATCTGGCGGCTGACCCTGACCGCGAAGGCGAAGCCATCTGCTATCACCTGCAGGAGGAACTCGACACCAAAAAAGATGGTCCGAAATTCTTCCGGGTGATGTTTAACGAAATTACGAAGAACGCGATCCAGAAGGCGTTTGAGACTCCGCTGCAGGTGAACAAGAACCTGGTGGATGCGCAGCAGGCGCGCCGCGTGCTCGACCGGCTGGTGGGTTACAAGATTTCGCCGCTGCTCTGGGACAAGGTGCGCCGGGGGCTATCGGCCGGGCGAGTGCAAACGGTCGCGCTGCGGCTGATTGTGGACCGCGAGCGCGAGATCCGCGCGTTCGTGAAGCGCGAGTACTGGTCGATCGACGTCCAGATGAACGCGAAGAAGGCGCCCGTCTTGAACGCGCACTTCGCGAAGCGCAACGACGAGAACGTCGAGATTCCGGACGAGGCGACGGCGAAGGGGCTGATCGCGCAGTTCGAGAATGCGGCGCTGATCGTCAAGGGCGTCACCAATCGCGAGAAGCGCCGCAATCCGGTGCCGCCGTTCATCACCTCGACGTTACAGCAGGAAGCCGCGCGCAAGCTGCGCTTCAGCGTGAAGCGCACGATGATGCTGGCGCAGAAGTTGTATGAAGGTATGGAGATCGGCGAGGAAGGCTCGGTCGGTCTTATCACTTATATGCGTACCGATTCGACGCGTGTGTCTAACGACGCGCTCGCCGAGGTCCGCGACATGATCGCGGAACGGTTCGGGCCGGAATACCGGCCCGAGACGCCGAACATCTATAAATCGAAGAAGGACGCGCAGGACGCGCACGAAGCAATTCGCCCGACGTCGACCATGCGCCATCCCGACGATGTCGCCAAGTACATCGCCGAGGACGAACTGAAGTTGTACCGCCTGATCTGGATGCGCTTTGTGGCGTCGCAGATGACGCCGGCGGTGTTCGACCAGACGACCATCGAAGTGACGGCGACGGGCCTCGATGGCGCGAACTACCTGTTCCGCGCGACCGGCAGCGTGCCAAAGTTCGACGGCTTCCTGAAAGTCTACGAAGAGGGCAAGGACGCCAAGGACGACGAAGACGACGAATTGAAGTCGCGGCTTCCGAAGGTGGAGGCGGGCGAGACGCTGAAGCTGAAGGCGATTCTGCCGGAACAGCATTTCACCGAGCCGCCGCCGCGATTCACCGAAGCGACGCTCGTGAAGGAACTGGAATCCGATGGCGTCGGCCGTCCGTCGACCTACGCGTCGATCCTGTCCACGATTCAAGAGCGCGAGTACGTCAAGAAGGAGGGCGGCAAGTTCAAGCCCACCGAACTTGGCATGGTCGTCACCGGATTGCTGCTCGAAAGTTTCAGCAATCTCTTCGATGTCACCTACACGGCGCGGATGGAAGAAGAGCTCGACGAGATCGAAGACGGCAAGATGGACTGGCGCGACGCGATGCGCGAGTTCTACGACCGCTTCGTCAAGGATCTCGAGCACGCCGAAGAGCACATGACCGACATCAAGCGGATGGAAACTCCCACCGACTTGATTTGCGAGAAGTGCGGCAAGCCGATGGTCCTCAAATGGGGCCGCCACGGGAAGTTCGTCGCTTGCACCGGGTATCCGGAATGCACCAACACGCGGGAGCCAACCGCGGACCTGGTGGATGCGGACACGTCGGAAGCCGGCGATCTCACTGAGCAGGGCGACGAGGTGTACTGCGAGAACTGCGGCCGTCCGATGGTCTTGAAGAAAGGCCGCTTCGGGCAGTTCCTCGCGTGCAGCGGGTATCCCGAGTGCAAGACCACGAAGCAGCTTGGCGAGAAGCAGAAGCCGCAGGATGTTCCGCTCGACGAGCCGTGCCCCACGTGCGGCAACAAGCTGGTGAAAAAGTACGGCCGGTTCGGCGAGTTCATCGCGTGCAGCAACTATCCGGCGTGCAAGTTCGTCAAGCAGAAAACCATCGGCGTGAAGTGTCCGAACTGCACCGAAGGCGAAGTGGTGGAGCGGCGCTCCAAGCGCGGCAAAACGTTCTTCGGCTGCAACCGGTATCCGGAATGCGATTTCGTGGCGTGGGGCAAGCCGATTCCGGAGAAGTGCCCGGAGTGCGGCGGCAGCTACATGATCGAGAAGTTCCTGAAGGCGGGATCGTTCGCCCAGTGCCCGAACAACGAGTGCAAGCACAAGTACCCGATTGAGGTGGCGTCCGAGGCTCCGGTGGTGGAAGCGACGGCGTAAGTCTTGGATCGGGAACAGAACCGGCGCAAACGGAGCGTTCCGTTTGCGCCGTTTTCATTTTTGCGCAGGTTGGGTTTTGCTCTTGGGGTTTGCTATAAAGATGCGATGCGAATTCTAGCGGTGTTTCTTCTCCTTGCGATTGGCACGGCGCAAGGCGCATTCGCGCAGACGGCAGCTGGCGAATCGATGGCTGCATTCTGGCCAAAGTTTCAAGCGGCGGTGGGGAAGAGCGATGCGGAGGGCGTGGCGTCAATGACGCAATTGCCGTTTCTGCTCGATGGGAAGAACCTCGATCAGGCGAAGTTCGTGAAGGCGGTTCCTGGGCTGTTTTCGGCCAAGATCCGCGGCTGCATCGCGCAGGCGAAGACCGTGAAGAGCAAGGATGGGTTCGATGTCTTTTGCGGACAGCAGATCTTTGTGTTCGAGCGAAAAGGCGGTAAGTTTGTGTTCGCTGCGATCGGCGTGAACGACTAGAGTTGTCTCGCAAAGTTACCAGCGGTTGCCTTCGTTGAGATACTGATCGTGATCGCGCCCATAAGCCGCGCGCTTAGCCGACCGAAAAGTGCCGACCGCGGCGGTCGCTCGCCGGACTAACTCTTCGCGAGATGGCTTGGCCTCTTCCACGAGAACCTTGTCCATCCCCTGCCGAACCAGCCTGCTCCACGGTGAACTGGGTCTGTTTGCGAACCATCATGCCATCGTCATAACGCCGGACTGATGGCACGTAACGGATGGCATGATGGCTCCTTTCGACAACTACTTCTTCGGCGCGGCCGTCATCTTGTCCGTCGACTTCTTCTTGCCGATCGGGCTTTCCTTCGCGGCGCGGTAGCCGGCTTTGTCGGCATCGGCGGCCATCATGAACTTGCCCTTCTTGGTCTTGCCGTAATAAGCACCGTCCTTGTGATAGACCTTGGATTCGGTGTTGACCCAAACCATGCCCTTCGCTTTCGCGTCGGCGATCTCGGCGGCGGCCGGAGCCACCATCGCCATCTTGTTGGCCGCGGTCGTTTTGCTATCCGCAGCCTTGGGGGCCTTGGCAGCGCCGGTCTGCGCGAACATCGCAACGGTCAGCGAGAACGCCGCCGCGAGCACAATCAGATTCATCATTTTTTTCATGTGTTAAATACGAAGGAATGCTTAGTTTACGATTAAGAATAGGCCATTTTGCGCCTAAAACGGCAAGTCGTCGTCGGGGAGTTCGTCGACTGCCTTGCCTAACTCGACTCGGCGGTTGAAGAAGATGCTCGTGTCGCCATTGCGGGTTGTCTTCGACACCTCGAGGTCGAGATCGATCATGCGATGCACCTGGCCGCTGAGTTCCGATATAAGGTTGAGCGTTAGACCGCACATCTCAAGATCCTTTCGAACCCAGGCGAGCGTCTTGTCGGTGATCGCGCGGCGCTTTTTCAAGATACGCCCCTGCGATTCGGGTCCGAGTATCCGCAGATCCCAAACGAGCATGGGATTGCCGGCCTTCGAGCGCGAAAGCGAGACGTCTGTAATGCGAACCGTATAGCTGCCGTCCGGGACTTCACCTACTTCCGAGGGTGCATTCGCGAAGGCTTCGTCAAATTCATGGAGGTCAATTGTGGTGTCAATCATAGGAGTCACTTGCACTAAGAAAGTTGCGTGAACGCAACAAAGTTCTCTTGAGAAACGTATTGCCTCGGCAAGATCTGAAGGTTAGCGAACGCATGGCGAAACCCGCATTCGCCACATTCCGGGGAACTCCGCGTTGCGGTGCGTCGTATGATGACAGTGATGCGTACAATACTTCTGACCGTTGCCCTTGGTGGGCGCCTGCTGGCGGCGGACCTCGATCCGCGTCTGACCGTTCACACGTATGTCCGCGAGGATATTTTTGCTGGCTTTATGGCAAACGACATGGATCGCTTTACGAAAGGGGAACGGAAGCTGGAGCAGATGCTCGCGGAGCGTCCCGCGGAGAAAAGCACCACGCTTGCGTGGATGGCCGGCGCTGCCTTCTATCGCGCCTCGGTAGCGAACAGAGAGGGTAAGACAGAAGAGTCCGGGAAATTAGTCGAGAAGGCGATGGCAATATTCGCGGAAGGCCAGAAGGCGAATCCGCGCGACGGCGGCATGTACGCGGTGATGGGCGGGACGCTTGTGCTGTTCGCCGACAAAGTGCCGGAGCAGTTCCGTTCGGCGGCGTGGGAGAAGGCGTACATGTGCTATCAAGCGCTCGGCAAGCAGCAGATGGCGGGCCTCAACACGTTGCCTTTGCACATCAAGGGAGAGTTGCTGGCCTGGCCGGGCTTGCGCAGAGCGCGCAGCGCACGGGCCGCGATAAGGAACTGACGGAATACCTCGATAAGATGACGACCGCGCTTGCCGGAACGCCGTACGCTTCGCGAGCGCAGCGCTGGAAAGAGAATCCGGCGTCGGCGGCGAAGTCGAGCCTGGTGTGCCAGTCTTGTCACGAAGAAGGCCGCTTGGAGTCGCGCATCGCGGACCTCGCTAAGCAACCGGCGGCTCAGTAGGGCTGGCGGCGGCTGACAGCCTTTGACTCCGCGTCAACGTCTTCTTCGAGACCTTCGAGTTCGCTAACTTCCGGCTCTTTCCGTTTTTGCAGCACCACCACGCCAAGCGGCGGAAGCGTAAGGTGGATGCGGAAGGGTCGATTGTGGAGGCGTTCGGCTTCGGCCGTCAGGCCATGATAGTTTCCGACGTCCGTGCCTCCGAAACCCGCCCAATCGGAGTTGAAGACCTCGTTGTAGACACCCGCCTCCGGGACGCCGATTCCGTAGACTTCGCGGACGACCGGCGTGAAATTGCAGACGAACACGAGGAAATCTCTTCGGTCCGAAGCAAAGCGAAGAAACGAAATCACGGACTTCTCGGAGTCGCGGAAGTCGATCCACTCGAAGCCCTGGTGGTGGGAATCGACTTCATACATCGCGGGATGCGAGCGATAGAGCGCGTTCAACTGCCGCACATAATCTTGAAGCTTGCGGTGGTAGTCGTGTTCGAGCAATTGCCACGGAAGGCTAATCTCGCTGTCCCATTCCCAGGGGTTGCCGAAGTCCTGACCCATGAACAACAGCTTCTTTCCCGGATGGCCCCACATGTAGCCGAGAAACGCGCGCATGTTGGCGAATCGCTGCCATTCATCGCCGGGCATCTTGTCGAGCAGCGATCGCTTCAGATGCACCACCTCGTCATGCGAAACGGGCAGGACGAAATTCTCAGTGAACGCGTAAACCAGCGAGAACGTGATGTTGTTGTGGTGCCACTTGCGCAGCAGCGGATCCTGCTTGAAGTAGTCGAACATGTCGTGCATCCAGCCCATGTTCCACTTCATGGTGAAGCCGAGGCCGCCGAGATACACAGGTAGCGTGGTGCCGAGCCACGAGGTAGACTCCTCAGCGATCGTCAGCACCCCCGGATAACGGTGCGCAAGCTCGTTGAACTTTTTCAGAAACTCGATGGCGTCCAGATTCTCTCGGCTGCCGTATTTATTGGGAAGCCAGTCACCGGGGTCGCGGGAGAAATCGAGGAACAGCATCGAGGCAACGGCGTCGACGCGCAAACCGTCGACGTGATACTGCTCGATCCAGAACAGCGCATTCGAAATCAAAAACTCCCGGACCTCATGGCGGCCAAAGTTGAAGATGAACGTGCCCCAGTCGCGATGCTCGCCCCGCCGCGGATCTTCGTGTTCGTAGCACGCGGTTCCATCAAAGCGGCCAAGCGCCCAGATGTCGCGCGGAAAATGCGCGGGAACCCAATCGATCAGCACGCCAATACCTGCCTGGTGCGCGCGATCCACGAAATAGCGAAAGTCGTTGGGAGTGCCGAAGCGCGCGGTTGGCGCATAGTATCCCGTCACCTGATAGCCCCACGACGGCGCAAACGGGTGCTCGGCGACCGGTAGCAATTCGATGTGCGTATAGCCTTGATGGACGACGTAGCCGATCAACTGATCGGCGAGTTCGCGATAGGTGAGTGGAGTC
>JAYVTO010000208.1:0-34332 GCA_043788745.1 Acidobacteriaceae bacterium | reverse complement strand
AGCGATCTCGGTGTGCTTGAACTCCTTGCGGATGCGCCAGCCGACGTCGAGCCCGGCGAGGTCTCCGGTGGCGAGCGGTCCCATGGCCATGCCGAAGTTGTACATAGTCTTGTCGATCGCGTCCACTGGCGCGCCTTCTTCAGCCATGAACTGGGCTTCGCGGCGGTAGGTGTGGAACATGCGATTGCCGACAAAGCCGCGGCAGTTGCCGACCAGGACGCCAATCTTGCCGATCTTCTTGGAGAGAAGCATGCATGTCTGGATAACTTCCTTCGAAGTCGCAGCACCTCGCACAAGTTCTAGTAGACGCATGACGTTAGCGGGACTGAAGAAGTGGGTGCCGATCACTGCTTCCGGCCGCTTGGTGGATGATGCGATTTCGTCGATACTCAATGTCGAGGTGTTGGAGGCCAGGATCGCGCCTGGTTTGCAGATCGTGTCGAGGTGGCTGAAGATCTCTTTCTTGAGTGCCATGCCCTCAAAGACGGCCTCGATCACCATGTCTACGTGTTCGAAACCGTCCCAGCCTAGCTGGGGGGTGATTCGCGCCATCCGCTCGTCCATGGCGGCCTGCGAGAAGCGGCCCTTGGCTACGGAGTTGGCATAGTTCTTCTGGATGGTGGCCATGCCGCGATCGAGCGCCGCTTGCTCGGTCTCTTTCAGCAAGACGGGAATGCCGGCGTTGGCGAACACCATTGCGATGCCGCCGCCCATGGTGCCGGCGCCGATCACGGCTGCGGACTTCACCGGAATCACGGGGGTGTCGGCAGGTACGTCGGGGATCTTGGCGACCTCGCGCTCACCGAAGAAGACGTGGATAAGGGCCTTCGATTGGTCGCTGAACAGGCATTCCTGGAACAGCTTTTTTTCGATGGCGATGCCTTCGGCCCAGGGATGGTTGACAGCGGCTTCGACGGCGTCGATTGCCTTGAGCGGAGCCATCAGGCCGCGCTGCTTCTTCGCGGCGGCATGGCGCGCGGCGGCAAACACGGCGGCTTCGGCGGTGAGTTTTTCGTTCCGTTCGCGGGTTTTGAGGACCGGTTTGGCGGCCACTTCGCGCGCAAAGGCAATTGCGCCTGCCAGCAGATCGCCGTCGACGATCTTGTCGATGATGCCGCAGGCGAGGGCGTCGCTGGCTTTGACGGGATCGCCTCCCGCGCACATGTCGAGCGCTTTCGCGACTCCGGCGAGACGCGGCAGGCGCTGCGTGCCGTGCGCCCCGGGAATAAGGCCGAGCTTCACTTCGGGCTGGCCAACCTGCGCCGACGCAACCGCGACGCGGTAGTGCGCGCCCATTGCCGTTTCGAGGCCGCCACCGAAGGCCGTTCCGTGGATGGCGCAGACGATAGGCTTGGGGCAATCTTCCATTTCGATCAGGAAATCGGTGAGGCCGATCTCCGGCCCTTTGGCTCCGCCGGTAATCTTGCCGAATTCGCGGATGTCTGCGCCGGCGATGAACGTGCGGCCGCCGCCGATGAGAACTGCGGCTTTGATGCTGTCGTCCTTGGCGATCTCGCGGATGGATTCGGCGATGCCTTCCGGAACTCCGGGGCTCAGCGCGTTGACGGGAGGATTGTTGACCGTGATGATGGCGACGTCGCCGTCGCGGGTGAGGGATACGAGGTTGCTCATGTCGGGATTAGGCCTTGGGGTAATTGGAGTTGGCTTTCACTTCTTCGATCTGGTTCACGTGCCGCTCAACGTGCAGGGCCATCAAGAGAATCCACTGCGCGCCGTCGAGATCCTTGAAGATCATGTGGGGGGCGAAGTGATGATGGAGAGGCGCCTGCGTGGTTTGGACGTAATCCACGGTCTTGCGGCGGGCGGCGATAAAGGCGTCCGCCAGCGCAACGGGGTTTTCGCCAAACCCTGTGGGGTCGGCGGTGATCGGCATCTTCACTTTGGTGGAGCGATCCGGCACGGCGCGTAGGAGTTTCTCTTCTTTGCCGAGTACGGCGGCGGCCTTTTCGGGAGCCGCCGGCTTTGCCAGAATCTTCTCCGATACGAGGTTGAAGGTCAGGTTTTCGATGAACAGCACGTGGTCGGCGATCTCGCCGATCGACCATTCTTCCAGGGATGGCTTGAAGGCCCACTGCCGCGGCTTAACGCCGGCGATGGAATGCAGAAAGAGATCCCGCGATTTGCCAAGGCGTGCGGCCAAGCTATTGCGCTCGTCATTTGTTAGTGTCGCCATGTTTACTCCAGTCTGGGTTATACCCCAAGCCACTTATGTTCGCATAGGCCTTGTTGCGATAGAACTTTTGTCTTGCGGAAGGCGTATATTGTGATCGAGCGGGGAAGGAGGCGTTATGGAACGCCATGTGAAGGCAATCGCGATACTGAATATCAGTTTGGGGTCGGTGGGGCTGCTGGGGGCCGTCATCGTCTTCGCCATCTTCGGCAGCCTGGCCGGATTTCTTGGTGTGGCGAACACCGATGCGGATGCCTGGTTTGTGGGCCCATTAATCGGCGCGATCGGAAGCGTCGTCGCCCTGGTGGTTGCGGTGCTCTCGGTTCCGAATATCGTCGGCGGCATCGGCCTGCTGTACTACCAGAACTGGGCGCGCATCCTGATGATTGTGCTGTCGGTGTTGAACCTGTTCCATGTACCGTTCGGCACGGCGTTGGGAGTTTATGGCTTGTGGGCGTTGCTGTCGAAAGAGACCGAGGTAATGTTCACGCGGCGTGTAGCGTACGCACGCGTGTAGTGGTTGTAAATGAGGTGCGGCCGGTTGCGCTGAGGGTAAGAGTATCCCCCGGGGTTGTGACCATCGAGGCTGGAGAGAGAGGCGTTCGGCAGAGCGTCCCCGCCGTGAAGGGCGGGGTTAGAGCGAGAAGCGTTCGGTAATAGCAGTCCCGGGTTCACACCTGGGTTAACACCCGGGTTCACACCTGGGTTAACACCTGGGTTAACACCCGGGTTAACACCGGGGGCTAGCGCGGTGCCGATTGTTTCTGGGTTTCTGACGGGCGTGGTTTCTTGCTTGCTGTAGCGGGCGCGACCTGACGGTCGATTAACCACGCCCGGCGCGGTTGTAAAGTGGGGCGGATTTAATGGGTTCGCTCCTTCTCCGTGAACCACGTTGTAAGTGATTCGATGTTGGTGTCTGGGCGCGGGGCCGACGCGGCAGACCGCTTACTACGCCCGACTTCGTCGGGCTTCGTGCGCGGCTCGGATTTGTCGTATTTCCTGGCCTGCTCGCAGCAAGCCCGCATTAACTGGGTTCTGGCGGTCATGACGCGCGCGTCCGCTCACTTCGTTCGCGGTTCTTTGGTGGCCGAGGATCCGTCGTCCGGTTGTCCGTGGACAGCTTACGGGCGGGCGAGGTACTTCTCGTAGAGCTTTTGGTGCTTGTTCGAGAGGTCTACCTGCTTGCCTTTGATGAACAGGTGCTTGATCTGGGTGCGGGTCTCGAGCGGATCTCCGTCGGTGATCATCAGGTCGGCCCACTTACCCTTTTCGATCGAACCGTACTGATCGCCGACGCCCCAGATTTCGGCGGCGTTGATGGTGACGGCTTTCAGCGCTTCTTCCATCGGGAGTCCGAAGGCGACAGCGGCGGATGCCTGGTAGGGCAGGTTGCGGACGAACTCGTTGTTGAACGATCCGAAGGCGAACTTGACGCCGGCTTTGAAGACTTCAGTGGGACGCACGAAGGCTTCGTCGTAGTCGCCGTCTTCGTTCTCGGGCAATGCAAGCGTTGGACCAAGAATCACCGGGATGTTCTTCTCCTTGAGAGTCGCGAGCGATTTGCCGAACTCCTTGGCGTTGACGATCACGATCTTCACTTTTTGCTCGTCGGCCCATTTGACGGCTTCGAGAATATTCTTCTCCTTGTCAACCGATACGGCCATGGGGACCTTGCCTTCGAGAACAGGCAGCATGGCTTCGAACTTCAGATCGGGATGGGCGCCGACGGTTCCGGCGGCCTTGGCTTTCTGATAGCGGCGGGCTTCTTCAAAGAAGACGTTCAATTTCTTGAGCTGTGCTTCGAAGGTGCGGCGCGCCTGCTGGACGGTTCCTCCGACGCCGGGGATGTTCAGACCGGCGTCGATGGCGAGGGCGGCGAAGCGCGCTGGAACGGTGCGAATCTGCGGGAACTCGATCTGCATCGCGGCGCTGCGGCGAATATCCATCTCTTCCCATGTCCAACCGTCGAGGTGGATGAGCGCGGCCTGGCCGAGGATCATGGGCGAGTCTTCGCCGCCACCGCCACCGAAGCCTCGGCGGCCGCCACCACCGGGCATGGTGATGACCGACGTGATTCCGTTAGCGCGGACAACGGGGAAGTGCTCGCTGGCTGCGTTGACCGCGACTTCGGCACGGAGTTGCGGATTGAAGACGCCGATTTCTCCGGTGTCCACGCTCTCGCGAATGGACGAGATTTCGGAAAGCCCGAGCGTCGTACCGGAGTCGATCATGCCGGGATAGACATGGAGGCCTTTGCCCTCGATCACCTTCATGCCTTTGGGGACGACGATCTTGGCGCCAATCTCGGCGATCTTGCCGTCCCTTACGAGGACGGACGCGTTTTCGATCGGGGCGCTCGTTACGGGATGCACCATGACGCCGCGCAGCAGGAATGTGTCGTCTGTACCCGCGAAGCTGGCCGCTGTAAAGAGGATGCCAGCGGCAATTGTGTTTTTCAAGAGGTTATTCCGCATTGGCTGGTCTCCGGGTGGGGGCGTTTTTCTTTTGTTCGTTGCGTTGGCGATCCTGGTCCTGCTTTTCTTTGTCGAGGAGCTTTTTCTTTTCGGCTTCTTTCATCTGGCGACTGCTGAGTTCTTTGTCGCGCTCGAAGAGGACCTTGCCGTCGATCATGACCTTTTGGACTTTCGCGTAGTTCGAAAGGGGGTGCTTGTCGTAGATCACCATGTCGGCATCTTTGCCGGCTTCGATGGAGCCGACGCGATTCTCGACGCCGAGTTGCCTGGCAGGGTTGTAGGTGATCATCGCGAGCGCTTCGTTCTCAGAGACGGCGCCGTACTTCACGGCCTTGGCGGCTTCGGTATTGAGGCGGCGCATGAGTTCGGCGTCGTCGCTATTGAGCGAGACGTTGACGCCTTTCTTTTGCATGATGGCGGCGTTGAACGGGATGGCGTCCCAGGCCTCGAGTTTGAATCCCCACCAATCGGAAAAGGTGGAGGCTCCGGCGCCGTGCTGCGCAATCTCTTTCGCGACCTTGTAGCCTTCGAGCACGTGCTGGAAGGTACGGATCTTGAAGCCGTAGTCATCCGCGACGCGGATGAGCATCAGAATTTCGTCGGCGCGATAGCAGTGGGCGTGGACGAAGCGCTTGCCTTCAAGAATTTCGACGAGCGCGTCGAGCTTGAGGTCGCGGCGGGGGGGAGGAACGCGCTCTCTGCGGGCGACTTTCGCGTTGAAGTCTTTCCAATCGGACTGATACGCCTTGGCGTCGGTGAACGCCTGGCGGATGACGTCTTCGACGCCCATGCGTGTGGCGGGATAGCGTGCGGCGCGGGCGGTTGGCGTTCCAGGGGTTTGCTGCACGTTGCCGGAGCGCTTGGGGTTTTCGCCGAGCGCGAATTTGATGCCGGGTGTTGCGCCTTCAAAAACCAGTTCATTGGCGCGGCGGACTCCCCAGCGGGTCTTGATGACAATGGTGCGGCCGCCGATGGCGTTGGCGCTGCCGTGCAGGATGTTGGCGGAAGTGACTCCGCCGGCGAGAGCGCGATAGATGGCGATGTCTTCGGGGTTCAGGATGTCTTTGATGTCGACCATCGACGAGACGGAGACGCTGCCTTCGTTGATGTTGCCTTCTCCGGCGATGTGGGAGTGGCAGTCGATGATGCCGGGCATCACGAACTGGCCGCTGGCGTCAATAATGGTCGCGTCGGGCGGGACCGTGACCTTTTCGCCGACTTCGACGACTTTGCCGTCTTTGACCACGACAGAGCCTTTGAAGGTTCCTTTTGTGATCGTGATGATTGTGCCGTTTTGAATGACTACGGTTTCCGAGAGCGCGGCGGTTGCTGTCAGCGTGAGGAGTGCAAATAGGAAGCGCTTCATGTTAGTTGTTCCCTTCCCGCTCTTCGATGGGGCCTGAAGGGCCGCCTGGTCTGCCGGGGAAACCAGCCGGCGTCTCTTCGGGAGCGGGTTCGTACTTCACGCCGTCCACGAAGATGTATTTCACTTCGGTGCGGTCCTGGAACAGGTCGCCCTTGGTGACGAGGATATTTGCGATTTTGCCCTTTTCAATGGAACCCATGCGGTCCGCGACGCCGAAGATTTCGGCAGGAGCAAGGGTCATCGCTTTGAGGGCGGCATCGAAGGAGAGGCCGTTGTCGATTGCCTTCTTCACGGCCTTATAGATATTGGCGCGGCCTTCGACTCCGTCGGTGTAGAAGGCGAACTTGACACCGGCTTTGGCGAGAACGGCGGGGGTTGTCGGGGCTTTGTCGCGAAGGACGATGTCCTTCATGGTCTGCGGCTCGTCGGGATCGGCGTCGGCGGAGCGGGTGGGCCACTTGAGGCTGACGAGGACAGAAGTGCCGCCCTCTTTCAAGAGATCCGCGGCGCGGTAGCCGTCGTGACCGCCGTAGAGCACGACGCTCTGCTTGAATTCCTTGGCGAGCAGGATGTTGCGATCAATCTCGATCAAGTGGCGGCCCGGCATGAGAATGCGGGGAGATTCGATGACGCCTTCGAGAGCGCGGTCATACGGGGGGCGCGCCATTCCCTTGGGGCTTGCCGCGTACATGGCTTTCGCCTTTTGATATTGATCGGCGTCGAGGTAGATCTGGCGGATGTAGGAGATGATGCCGAAGAGGGCGTTCGGGAATCCGCCGCCGAAGCCTCCGGTGGTCTGCGTGCTGATGTACTGGCCGATGGGCGCGGCGACGACGAGGTTGCCGGCGCGTTCGTTTCCGGCGAGCGCGATGACGGCGCCTTGTCCGGCGAAGATGCCTCTTGTGGGGAAGGTGGCGGCGGCAGTGTAGCCGACGCTACGGGCGGCTTCGATACGGCGATCGGCGGGGTCGAGTTGGTCGGCGGCACGCAGCCAACTGGTGGTCTGCGGGCGATCTTCAGGTCCGCGGGCGGGCGGTGGAGCGGGAATGTTTGTTGTCGGCGCGGCTGGAGCGGCTCCGCCGCCGCCGCGGCGGGCGGCTGCTGCCGGGGTGGCGGGCGCGAAGCTGGGAAGGCCGAGCGTGCTGAGTCCGTCGACAAGACCGGGGTAGACGGTGAGGCCTTCGCCTTCGATGATCCATGCGTCGGCGGGGATGGCGGCGTTCTCTCCGACGGCTTCAATAAGACCGTTTTTGAGGACCACGGTGCCTTTTTGGAGCACGGGTCCGCTGACAGGAACGACCTTGGCGTTGCGGATGGCGATGACGGATGGAGTCTCGGCCAGCAACCCGCTTGCACACACGAGGAGAGCGAGGACGGTTTTCATAGAGGGTGTTCGCTTATTATAGGGACTCGGAACCTAGTAATGACGACTCCACGAAAGAATGGTTACCCGGCGGTGTCTTATGCGTCGGCTGGCGTGAACATCGACGAAGCGGATCGCGCGGTGTCGCGGATTCGGAAGATGGCTCAAAAGACGTTCACGCCGAACGTTTTGACCGAGATTGGGAGCTTCGGCGGCGGGTTTGCGCTGAAGGGCTATAAACAGCCGGTGCTGGTGAGTTCGGCGGATGGCGTTGGGACGAAGCTGAAGCTGGCGTTTCTGACGGGACGGCACGACACGATCGGCGAAGATCTGGTGAACCACTGCGTGAACGATATCGCGGTGCAGGGGGCGGTCCCGCTGTTCTTTCTCGATTACTTCGCGGTTGGAAAGCTGGACGCAGAGGTTTGCGCGTCAGTGGTTTCCGGCATCGCGCGCGGCTGCAAGGCAAACGGCTGCGCATTGATCGGCGGCGAGACGGCGGAAATGCCGGGCTTGTACGCGGACGGCGAGTACGACCTTGCGGGCTTCATCGTTGGCGCCGTTGAGAAGAAAAAGATGCTGACGGGTGCCGGGATCAAGCCCGGCGATTTGCTGATTGGGCTGCCATCGACAGGGTTGCATACCAATGGCTATTCGCTGGCGCGGAAGGTGCTGTTTGAGGTCGGCGGGCATCATCACGAAGCGCAGTTACCTGGATTGGCGAGTACGCTGGCGGATGAGCTGCTGAAGCTGCATCAGAGTTATCTCAAGCCCATTCAGGGTCTGCATGATAAGGGAATTTTGAAAGGCGCGGCGCACATCACGGGTGGCGGGATCACGGACAACACGCCGCGCATTCTACCCAAGGGTCTGGCGGCGAGGATTTACTTGGGTTCGTGGCCGGTATTGCCGATTTTTGAGCTACTGCGCGAGGTCGGCGAGCTGGCCGACGACGATTACCGGCGGACGTTCAATTTGGGGATCGGAATGATCCTTGTGGTGTCGCCGAAACAAGGGGCGAAGGCGCTGGAGATCCTCGAAAAGCTGCGCCAGCCGTTTCATTTGATTGGGGACGTGATCGATCAGCCCAAGAAATCGAAGGCGAGAGTTGTGTACCACGGATGAAGAGTCGCCTGGGAATCTTGCTTTCGGGCCGGGGGTCAAACTTCGAGGCGATCGCGAATAGCATTGCGGATGGTCGCTTGGATGCGGAAATCGCAGTGGTAATTTCGAATCGGCCGGAAGCGGCTGGCCTCGAGGTCGCCCGGCGTAAGGGCCTCACTGCGGTTTCGACGCCGTCGAAGGGTCTTGATCGCGATGTTTACGATCAGATTTTGATCGAAGAACTTCGCAAGCACCGGGTCGATTGGGTTTGCCTTGCTGGCTATATGCGGTTGTTGAGCGGCGAGTTTGTGAATGCGTTCGCGGGGCGGATTCTGAATATCCATCCGTCGCTGCTACCGGCATTTCCGGGATTGGATGCGCAGCATCAGGCGTTGGATCACGGGGTGAAGTTCACTGGTTGCACGGTGCATTTTGTGGACGAACATCTGGATGCAGGTCCAATTGTGCGGCAGGCGGTAGTGGCAGTGTTAGACGCCGACACGCCGGACACACTCGCGGCGCGGATTCTGGCGGAGGAGCATCGGATTTATTCCGAGGCGATCCGGACTGTTCTTTCGGGGAAGTACCGGATTGAGGGCCGCAGGGTGATGTTGACGTAGTAGGGCGCTGGGTTACAAGTGGCGTCCGATTGAAGACTTGCTGGAGCAGTGGCAGCCATGCCTCGATCGGTTCATTGTGCTTTGCATTTATGAATCGCGGAAGACTGGTGCATGGCACTTGTGTCTGTGGCGGCAAGGTAGCTATCCGCTGCGCGTAAAAAGTAGCTATGGGTGCGACGGTTGTCATACCGGTCGAAGCGTACCTCCGCCGCACGGAGAAGCCGAACTGCGAGTACGTAGACGGCGTCCTGCACCCAAAGGCGATGCCAACTACCCTACACGCGTGGATGCAATCCGTTCTGATCCTTCTTTTGAGCAAACAAGGCAAGATCGCGTTGTCCGAGTTTATCGTTCGAATCAACGCAACCACATTTCTGGTTCCCGATGTTGCAGTGGTTCGCGCGTTGCAGTTCCCCTACCCTAAAGATCCAGCCGAGTTGTGTATCGATATCCTCTCGCCGGACCACCGCGTCGGTGCGCTGCTCGCGAAGTGCGAAAAGTATCACGAGTGGGGCGTACCTTTTTGTTGGGTGATCGACCCTATGAAACGATCGGCATGGGAGTATCACTCCGGCGGAGAACCGTCTCATATCGATAGCATGGGCACTTTGCGGGCTGGCGATTGTCGCCGTCGCGCTCGCCGACTTGTTTGTGGATCTTGAAAACCAGGCTTCCTAGTCCTTGGGAACCTTTCGCCGAACGCCGGTGTCTCTAATGTCAGGTAGAATCGGAATCGAGGGCGCTGTGGCCGACTCCTTGATTGGCTTGCCATTTGACGGTTACTTGGGCGCGGACGCGCCGGCGGCGGATTTGTCCGTGGAGCGCGATGCTGCTCGCGAAGAGGATCGGCGGCTGGTTGTGGCGCTTTGCCAGGGCGACGAGCAGGCTTACGAGATTCTGATTGACCGGTTCCAGCAGCCCGTCTACAACCTGATCTACCGGCTGATGGACGATCCGAGCGAAGCTGCGGATGTGGTCCAGGAAGTGTTTCTCAAAGTCTTCCGGAACGTCGAAGCATTCCGTGGGCAGAGCAGCCTGAAGACCTGGGTCTACCGGATCGCGGTGAACGAGGCGCACAATCACCGGCGCTGGTATTCGCGGCATCGGCGGCGCGAAGTCGGGTTCGAGCGCGAGGATACGGATGGCGGCGGCGAGTTGCATGAGTTCATTGCGGATCCGGGGAGATCGCCATTCGAACAAGTCGTCGACCGGCAGACACGGGATCGCGTCGAGGCCTTAATCGGCACGATTAATGCGGTGTTTCGCGCGGCAGTTGTGTTGCGCGACCTCGAAGACTTGAGTTACGACGAGATCGCGGAAGTACTGCAGATCTCGTTAGGCACCGTGAAATCGAGAATTGTGCGCGGGCGAGATGCTCTGCGCAAGCAGTTGGGCGCGGAAGCGGGCATGAGCGTAGGCTGGCGGCCGCAACCGGCGACGGAATAGAAGGGGCGGACGATGAGGATGGAACCGAATCACGAAGAAATCCGCCAGGCGGTGCGTTCGATACCGCGGCGAAATGCCCCGATACAGTTGAATTCCCGTCTGCGTGTCATCGCATCACGGGAACGGCAGCGCAGATTGCAACGCTTGACCTGGCAACAGCGTTGGCAGACGGGATTGGACCGTTTGCGGCTGATGGCTTCGATCAGCTTGCGGCCTCTTGCGGTACCTTTTGCAGGCGGGCTCTGTTTCGCCGTGATTCTGTTCAGCATGGTAATGCCGGGCATTACGGTGCGCGCTTCGGATTTGACGTTTGATGTTCCGACGGTGCTCAGCACGGTAGCGAGCGTCAAAGGCTTGCAACCGATCGGCTTAAGCGAGAACGAAGTTGTTCTCGACGTCGTGATCGACGAGCAGGGCCGGATGATCGACTACGCCGTTTTGCAGGGAGACCTCACGCGGAACCCCGGGCTGCGGCGGCAGATTGAAAACAATCTTTTGTTTACGAAATTCACGCCCGCGACCGCGTTCGGGCAGCCGATGTCGGGCAGGATTCGCGTTTCGCTGACCGCGAACCGCATTGAGGTCAGGGGCTAAGGCCCTCGTTTTGCCTCGACGTCTCGGCCAGCATTTTCTCGACAAGCAGGCGATTCTTGAACGCATTGCAGAAGCGGCTGCTCCGGAGCGGCTGCCGTTGCTCGTCGAGATCGGGCCCGGCAAAGGCGCGCTGACGGCGCACCTGCTGAATCGCGTCGACAAAGTGGTTGCCATCGAAGTGGACAGCTATTTGATTGGCTATTTGCGGCAACGATTCCGCGAAGCGATCGACGAGGGGCGGCTGGAGATCGTCGAATCCGATGTGCTGAAGGCAGACCTCACGGCGTGGGGTCCGGCGGCAATCGCGGGCAATCTACCGTACTACATCACTTCTCCGATTCTCGAACGCGTGTTTACGTCGCCGGGCTGGACCCGGGGTACTTTTCTGGTGCAGCTTGAAGTCGCGAATCGCGTCACGGCGGTTCCAGGCACGCGCGATTACGGCTATTTGTCGGTGCAGACACAGATCTACTCCGAAGCGCAGTTTCTCTTTGCAGTCGCGAAAACGGAGTTCCGGCCTCCGCCAAAAGTGGAAAGCGCCGTGATTTCTATGGTGCCGCGCGCACCCGATCCGGACGCACCGGCGTTCTTGAGTTTCGCCGGGACGTGCTTCCGGCAGAAGCGCAAGACGCTGCGAAACAATCTTCTGGTGCGCTATACGCGCGAGCAGGTGGATGCCGTGGCGCAAGGCGGAATGCGGGCGGAGCAGTTGAGCATTGTGGATCTGCGAGCGATTTTCGCGAAGTTACGGCCAAGCGCCGCGGTTTGACGCGCGAATCGGCGGCGGCCACGGCCAAGCCCGCGCTATCCTGAAACTTCATGCTCAGAGTGCGGTTTGCGCCCTCTCCTACCGGATATCTGCATATCGGTAGCGCGAGGACTTTCATCTTTAATTGGCTATACGCTCGCCACAACGGCGGCACCATGATCCTGCGGATCGACGACACGGACGTCGAGCGCAATACGCAGCGATCGGAGGATTCGATTTTCGAAGGCTTGCGCTGGCTCGATATGAGCTGGGACGAGCAGTACCGGCAGTCCGAACGGCTGGCTCTGCATAAGCAAATCGCGGAGTCGATTCTCGCGAAGGGCTTAGCGTATCGCGATTTCACTCCGGCGATGACAGAGGGTGAGGGTAAAGGCCACGACGGGGGCGCTTGGCTGTTCAACGCCGGGATGCGCGAGTTGTCGCGGGAGGAAAGCGATCGGCGTGCGGCGGCGGGTGAGCAGTTTGTTCTGCGCTATCGCGTTCCGCGGGGCACGGGCCATGAAGTGAAGTTCCGCGACGAGGTGTACGGGGAACAGGCGAAGGCGTCGGACGACGTCGAAGACTTTGCGTTGCTGCGCTCGAACGGTATGCCGACGTATCACATGGCGTCCTGCGCGGACGACATCGATTTGAATATCAGCCATATAATTCGCGGGCAGGATCATCTAACGAACACGTTCAAGCATGTGCTGATTTTCGAGGCGGCGGGCGTCGCGCCTCCAGCATTCGCGCATTTGCCTTTGCTGATTGCGCCCGACGGCGCAAAGCTGTCTAAGCGCAAGCATGGACCTGTCGTGAGTGTGACGACGTACCGCGATGGCGGGTTTCTGGCACACAGCTACATCAATTTTCTGTGCCTGCTCGGCTGGTCTCCGAAAGACGATCGGGAGCAGATGACGCGGCAGGAGTTGATGGACGCGTTTTCGTTTGCGGGCATCAATCGCAGCAACGCAGTGGTGAACTTCACCGAAGAAGATCCGTTTGATCCAAAAGCGGTTTGGTTGAATGCGACGCTGATCCGCAGTCTGGCTATCGAGGAGCTTTCGGCACACCTGATTCCGTTTGCGGAGGCGGCCGGTTTAAAGGTTACTGCGGAGAAGATGTTGGCGGTGACTCCGCTGATCCGTGAGCGCATCAAGACGCTTAAGGAGATCGGGCAAGTGGCGGACTTCTTCTTTCTTGATGAACTGAAGCCCTTCGAGGCGGCGGAGTTAATTCCGCAAAAAGGCGATCTGGCGATGGCAAAGATGGCGCTCGAAAAGGGCGTCGAGGTTTTGCGCTCCAGTGGCTTCGACCACGATGCTCTCGATGCGTCGCTGCGTGCGGCGGCGGTCGAGCTGAAGATCAAGGCCGGGCAGATGTTTCAGCCGATACGCGTTGCCGTGTGCGGGCGGAAAGATGCTCCGCCATTGTTTGAAACGCTCACCGTGCTGGGACGCGAGACGTGTCTGGGGCGGATGGAACGCGCGATCCAAAAGCTAGGTTGGTTAGTGTCGTGAATCTATGAACAATTCGAAGAGCGAACCAGACGTGCAGGCGGCCGAAGTCGCGCCGTCGAATTTCATCCGTGACATTATTCTGGACGACCTGCGGACGGACAAATACCAAGGTCGAGTGCACACGCGGTTTCCACCGGAGCCCAACGGCTATCTGCACGCCGGGCACGCGAAGTCGATTTCGCTGAACTTCGGCCTGGCGGAAGAGTTTGGCGGCAAGTGCAATCTGCGCTTCGACGATACGAATCCGAGCAGGGAAGAGACGGAATACGTCGACTCGATCATCGAAGACGTGAAGTGGTTGGGCGGCGATTTTGAAGGCCGGATTTATTACGCCTCGGATTACTTTCAGCAGCTCTACGACTGGGCCGTCGAATTGATCGAGAAGGGCCGCGCCTATGTGTGCGATCTCAACGCGGACCAGATCCGGCAGGGGCGCGGGACGTTAACGGAGCCAGGGCGGGAAAGTCCGTACCGCAATCGTAGCGTCGAAGAGAATCTCGACTTGTTCGCGCGTATGAAGGCCGGCGAGTTTTCGGATGGCGCCCGCACCCTGCGCGCCAGGATCGACGTGGCTTCGAAGAACCTGAATCTGCGCGATCCGATCATGTACCGCATTCTGCATGCCCATCATCACCGCACGGGAGATGCGTGGTGCATTTACCCGATGTACGACTACGCGCATGGGCAGTGCGATTCGATCGAGAAGATCACACATTCGATTTGCACGCTCGAGTTTGAAGATCACCGCCCGCTCTACGACTGGTTCGTGGATGAGTTGGGTATTTACCATCCTCAGCAGATCGAGTTCGATCGGCTGAACCTGACGTACACGCTGTTGAGCAAGCGCAAATTGCTCGCGCTGGTGCAGCGCGGAATTGTCAGCGGCTGGGACGATCCGCGCATGCCGACCTTAACCGCATTGCGACGGCGCGGGTATCCGCCGGAGGCGATTCGGAAGTTCTGCAGCCGCATCGGTGTTTCAAAGACCACGGGCATCATCGAGCTTTCGCTGCTCGACTACTTCATCCGAGAAGATCTCAACAAGCGCGCCGATCGCGTGATGGCGGTGCTGCATCCGTTGAAGGTCGTGATCACCAACTACCCCGAGGATCAGGTAGAAGAGATGGATGCGGTGAACAATCCCGAGGATGCGAGCGCAGGTTCGCGTAAGGTTCCGTTCTCGCGCGAGTTGTACATCGAGCAGGACGATTTTCGCGAAGATCCGCCGAAGCAGTTTTTTCGATTGGCTCCGGGGCGCGAGGTGCGTTTGCGCTACGGCTACTTCGTGACGTGTACGAATGCCGTGAAGGACGAGAGTGGCAAGGTGGTAGAGCTGCACTGCACCTACGATCCGGCATCGCGCGGCGGCAACTCGCCGGATGGCCGCAAAGTGAAATCGACGATCCATTGGGTGTCGGCGCGTCACGCGATTGAGGCTGAGGTTCGGCTGTACGACCACTTGTTCGCGGTCGAGGATCCGGGAAACGTGCCGGAGGGCGAGGACTTCACTGTGAACCTGAATCCGAAGTCGCTTGAGATCGTCACAGGCAAGCTCGAGCCGGGACTCGCGAGTGCGTGGAAGGAAAAGCGGTATCAGTTCGAGCGATTGGGGTACTTCTGCGTCGACAAGGATTCGACTGCGGAGAAATTGGTATTTAACCGCACGGTCGGATTGCGCGACACGTGGGCAAAGATCGAGACCAAAGGCAAATGATCATTCTGGGATTGGGCGGGATTCTCCGGAACGCCGCCAGTGCTGTGCTGCGCGACGGAAAGCTGATTGCGGCGGTGGAGGAGGAACGCCTCGATCGCCATTGGACCGCAGGCAGCGTTCCGACGGCGTCGATTGCGGAATGCCTGCGGCTCTCGCGCGTCACAGTTGCCGAAGTGGACTGCCTGGCGCTTGTACGGCCTTTTGCGGAAGGCCCCGAGGCGAGATTCCACTTGGAGCTGCGCACAATGTTTCCGCACGCTCGCTTCGTCGTCGTGGAACATCAAGCGGCGCATGCGGCATCGGCTTACTTCGGCTCGCCGTTTGACGATGCGACGATTTTGACGCTTGATCGCGGCGGCGATTTCCGCTGTGGCGCCAAGTGGCAGGCCTCGGGCAGTGAACTCCGTTTAGAACGCGAATGGTATTACCCGGATTCGCTCGGCCTTCTGTATGGGCGGGTGACGGAGTTGCTTGGATTTGCGGCCCGCGCGGATGAGCACAAGGTGCAGTGGATGGCAGCCCAGGGCAACCGGGCTCGCTTCGCGGACCTGTTCCGGGAAGTGGTGTCGGCGGAGGCGCGGCTGGATTCGACGTTTTTCGACGGCAATCGCGCGCCACGTGGTTCTTTTGGCGCGAAGTTTTTCGAACGTCTGGAACTGGAAGACGGCGCGGCGATTCCGAAAGTGCTAGCGATTGATGTCGCGGCGGGTTTGCAGCAGGTGGTGGAAGAAATTGTCGTTGGGCTTTCCGGCAGCGGCGAGAATCTCTGCCTTGCGGGTGGTTTGTTCTTCAACGCGCTGCTCGTTCGAGCGCTCGAAATGTCGGGCCATTGGAAGAACGTTTTTGTGCAACCGGCTGCAGGGAACGCGGGGACTGCGATGGGCGCGGCGTATACGGCCTGGCACGCTGCTAATGTGGCGAAGTGGAACGGGGCGACGCGCGGTTCGTCGATGCTACTGGGTCCGGAGTTCTCGGCGGAAGAGATCAAACGAGTGCTGGAGAACTGCAAACTGCGGTTCCGATTCTTGCTCACGACCGACGAGTTGGTACAGACGGCGGTGAAGATGCTCGGCGAGCATCAGATTGTCGCTTGGATGCAGGGGCGCATGGAGTTTGGGCCACGCGCGCTGGGCAATCGCAGCATTCTTGCGTCGCCGCTTAATCCGTACTCGACAGAGAACCTGAACGTCTTTATCAAGCATCGCGAGGGGTTCCGAAAGTTCGCGGCATCGGTGCCGGCGGAACTCGCTGCTGCGTATTTCGAAGTCGGTTCCAATGGCCGGAATCTGGCAACGGTAGGTCGGGTTCACGCGGCGCATCGGAAAACGTTCGACGGCGCGGTGCTCGGCGACGACCTGATTCGCGTGCATTTGGTCGAGAAGGCAGAGAATCCGCTGTATCACCGCTTACTGCATGAGGCAGGGAAGGCGACCGGCCTTCCGGTGTTGTACAACACAAGCTTCAATCTGTTCGGCGATCCGCTGGTGTGCACTCCGCGGGATGGGGTCCGCAGCTTCTACTCTTCGGGGATCGACGGTTTGTTTGTCGGCAATTTCTTGTTGAAAAAATAGCGCTTCGAGCGTGATATCGTTTCGGAGCATGAAACGAGCCCCGAAGAGAACGCCGCTCGACGCATTGACGAAGATCTGTCTTGCATTGCCGGAGGCGTCGATGGAACTGCATGGCGACCACGCAAGTTTTCTCGTTCGCAAGAAGATCTTCTCGTATTTTCTGAACAATCATCACGGCGACGGGGTCGTGGGCGTCACAGCGAAGGTTGCCTCCGGGGATAACGCGGCTCTTGTTGCCGCACAGCCGGAGCGTTTCTATTTGCCTGCCTACATTGCGCATCGCGGGTGGGTGGCTCTGCGGCTCGATGCCGGCGAGGTGGACTGGGAAGAGGTGGCGGAGTTGATGGCGGATAGCTATCGACGGGTCGCTCCGAAAACGCTCGCGGCAAAGGTTCCTGTTTTGCCTTAACCTGCTACGCGAGGTCATTGTGCCATTCGCCATCCTCTGCGGAGGCGACTGGCGAGGAGGCCGGTTTTACAGTTCACGGATTGTTGACGGTTTCGCGGCTACAATGGTCGCATGCTTGACCGAAATCGAATCTTCCTCGCCGTGTTTGCGCTTGCTGTCGCAGGCTCCGCGCTACTCTCCTCGCAATCGGCGTCGCGGGTGAATGTAGGCAGGCAGCCCGATGGCAGCTTCCTGTTGATGACCGGCTGGCGGTTGGCTCCGGCGGGCAAGCAGATTCCATTGGATACGCTGCCTATGTCTTCGGCGCTATCGCCGGACAACAAGTTCCTGCTGATTCTGAATGGCGGGTACAAGCCGCCATCAGTATCTGTTCTAGACGTGAATACGATGCGCGAGCTAAGTCGCGTTCCGGTGGCGGACGGTTGGCTCGGTTTGGCGTTTTCTCGGAACGGCCGGATGGTCTATGTCGGCGGCGGGCAGAAGGCGACGGTCTACGAATTCACGTTCTCCCCCGAAGGCGAGTTGAAGCCGGCGCGTGAGCTCGAGATCAAGCCGAAGGCCGAGCAAACCAAGGACGACTTCATCGGCGACGTGGCTGTATCGCCGGATGGCCGGTTGGTATACGCCGCGGACCTCTATCGCGATTCGATTGCGGTGATCAATCCGCAGTCGGGCCGCGTGATTGAGCGCTTTAAGAGCGGCAAACGACCGTATCGGATTCTGTTCCATCCCGACGGTAAATCCTATTTTGTGTCGAGCTGGGCCGAGGGTACCGTGTATCAGTACGCCGCGAACAACGGCAAAGAAATGGGCCGGATCGGCCTGGGTCCGCATACAACCGACATGGTGTTGCGTGCGAAGCGCGACGGCGACGAGGATGGCGGCGATCAGCCACCGTTTCGGCTCTACGTGGCAGCGTCGAATACGAACAGCGTGTATGTTGTGGGGATCAACGATTCGAAAGATATGCGGTCATTGGAGACGTTGAACGTCGCCATGACGCCGCGTCATCCGCTGGGCATGACGCCGAGCGCGGTCTCGCTGTCGAACGATGGCAGCCGCTTGTTTGTCGCGTGCTCCGACGCAAACACGGTGGCCGTCGCTGCGGTAAATGGAAAGCGCAGCAGGCTGCTGGGCTTTGTACCCGCGGGTTGGTATCCGACGGCGACGCGGATGCTGGCGGATGGGCGATTGGTGGTGTTGAACGGCAAAGGCGGCGGCAGCTACGCCAACCCGCAAGGCCCCAGTCCGGTGCGCGTGCGCGCCCTGTCGCATGAAGGCTCGCGGAACGATCAGTATGTCGGCGTGCTGCAGACCGGCACCGCGTCGGTCATCGATCCGTTCGACGAGAAGAAACTGGACGAGTACAGCAAACAGGCGCTCGACCTATCGCCGTTCCGCGATCGCAACGTGCTGGACCGCTGGGTGGTAGGCGACGACGTCATTTACCCGCGCCCGAATCGTCCGTCCCCGATCGAGCACGTGATCTACATTGTCAAAGAGAATCGCACCTACGATCAGGTATTCGGCGATCTGGGCAAAGGCAACGGCGATCCGTCGCTGACGCTGTTCAGTGCGGGTTCAAGCGCGAATCATCGCAAACTCGCGAACGAGTTTGTGCTGTTCGACAACTACTACGTAAACGCGGACGTCAGCGCCGACGGCCATAACTGGGCGACTGCAGCGATTGCGCCAGACTACACGCAGAAGCTTTGGCCCAGCAATTACGGAAGACGCCGGAGTGCTTACGATTTCGAAGGTGGCGAGCCGGCAAACACGCCTCCCGCCGGATACATCTGGTCGCAGGTGCTTTCGGCAGGCCTGACGATGCGCAACTACGGCTACTTCGTGACGAACGTGAAGGACGCACCGCGCGGCGGGCCGCAGGTCCGCGATCCGCGCGATCGTTCGCTCGTTTCCGTGACAAACGAAAACTATCGCGGCTTCGACATGGACTATCCCGATGTCGACCGCGCCAAGACCTTCCTCGCCGACCTGGCTCGGTTTGAGCGCGACGGCCAGATGCCTCGCTTCCTGATTCTTCGCATGGGTAACGACCACACCTCGGGAACCGCGGCTGGGAAGATCGCCCCGCTTTCGGCCTTCGCGGATAACGACTATGCGCTGGGGATGCTTGTCGAGGGCGTCTCGAAATCGAAGTTCTGGAGCAAAACCGCGATCTTCGTGACAGAGGACGACGCGCAGAACGGCGCCGACCACGTGGATTCGCATCGCTCGCCCGCGTTCATTGTGTCGCCGTTCACGAAGCGTGGAGTGATCGATTCGACGGTCTACTCGCAAGCATCCATGCTGCGCACGATGGAGTTGATTCTAGGCTTGCGGCCGATGACGCACTTCGATGGCGGATCCACTCCGATGACCGCTGCTTTTTGGAAGCAGCCGGACATCAGACCGTTTGAAGCCGCGAAGCCGCGGATCTCGCTGACAGAGCGGAATCCTGGGCGCGGTGAAACGGCGGCCCGAAGTGGGAAGCTGAACTTCGATGTAGCCGACGCGGCCGACGATGACGAGCTGAACGACATTCTGTGGCGCGCGATTCGCGGAACAGAACCACCGGCACCCGTTCGTAGCTACTTCTCGAAGCCGCGCGCCGCGCGCTAGTTCTCTGACCGCGTGATTCGGATCGAAACGAATCCCCGCCGTACCGGGCGGGCCTATAACCCCGGGCTTCAGCCCGGGGACGTTTTTGCCAGTCAAAGCACTAGGATACGGTCGAAGCGCGGACGCCGCCTTCGTTTTGCGCCAGAATTTCCCGAAAGCGCAGCCTGGCGGACTGCCGGGTGGCGAGCAATTGCTCAGTCGAAATACTCAATTGCGCCGCGATCGACGAATCGGATTCGTAGAGGAAATAGTGACGAAGAAGAATTTCGCGGTCGAGCGTGCTGCAATCGAGTAGCACCTGGGAGAGCGCGGCCGTCGCCGCGGGGTTCTCGTTTGCGAACACCGGAACTTCCGCTGCTACGTAGGCGGCTCGCTTTTTTGCGATGCTCCAGATGTAACGGATCAGGCCACCGGAAACCAGTGCTGTTGACGCCCGGATGTTGCGCGTGGCCTCGAGCAATGTGGCGTAGACTATTTCTTCGACGTCGTTTAGATGCGTTGAACGTTGAAGCAAAAGTCGAAGTCCGGGCGCGAAGGTATGGTAGAGGTCCCCCGCGGCTGCGGGTTCTCCGGCTCGAATCTGTTGTAGCAATCGATCAAACACGATTATAGCGACCATCGCGACCACAAAAGCTCGCTTGGCAACTTCACGTGCACTGTAACACTTACATCCGCCAAGAACCAGCCTTATTTTTGGCAGGTAGCCTGGGTTACGTAATTGCATTCCGGTAAACGGTAACAAGTTGGTTGTAGGTGGTTTATCGGTATGCGGGGTTACACTAGGTGCCTGGAAGTACAGGAATAGGCGTTGTGGAATGGTAGGGACGGGCAGATTCGAACTGCCGACCTGCCGCTTAGGAGGCGACCGCTCTATCCAACTGAGCTACGTCCCCGCATTCTTCGACCATTGTATCCCTAAATCCAGCGAGCGAGGCCTCTTTGCGCAATGTCACGGCGGATTTGCATGCCGGGCCAGTGGATACAATCGGCGGCGCGATAGGCGCTCTCGCGAGCGGCGGCCAAAGTAGTAGCTCGCGCCGTTATCCCCAGTACACGTCCTCCGCTGGTTACTACTGCGCTGCCAACCGTTTTCGTTCCCGCATGAAACGCGACCGCGCCTGTGGATTCGGCGGCATCCAGCCCCTGAATCTCGTCGCCGATGCGCAGCGTGCCGGGATACCCTTCGGCTGCAAGGACGACGCAGACCGATGGATCGGGGCTCCATGCGGATCGCATTCCGCGGAGTTCTCCACGAGCGCTTGCGAGAAGCGGTTCGGCGAAATCGCCGCTGTAGCGATGCATCAAGGCCTGAGCTTCCGGGTCGCCCAGGCGCACGTTGAATTCGAGGACACGAATGCCTTGCTCGGTCATCATCAGGCCGGCGTACAGAAAGCCGGTAAACCCGGTGGCACGCACTGTAGGTAGAATCACGCGTTCCATCAGTTCGTCGCGCTGCGCTTGCGTGAGGATTCGCGGATCGCAATACGCGCCCATGCCGCCGGTGTTAGGCCCGGTATCATTATCGAAAATTCGCTTGTGATCTTGGGTTGGCTCAAGCGCAAGCGCGGTTTGGCCGTCACAGAGTGCAATAAAGCTCACTTCTTCTCCCGCGACAAACTCTTCGATGACGAGTGTCGGGCCGAGTGAATGAACGGCGCTTTGCGCTTCTTCCAGCGTCTCGGCAACCACGACGCCCTTACCAGCAGCTAATCCGTCGGCTTTGATCACCACGGGCAGGTGGAACTCTTTCAGCGCGTCGAGCGCGGCCGCGGTCGATGTAGTTTCGATGGCACGGGCGGTGGGAATATCGTGATCGCGGAAAAAACGCTTTGCGAAGATCTTGCTCGCTTCAAGTTGCGCGTTCGCACAATTCGGCCCGACGATGAGCATGCCCGCAAGACGGAACTCATCGACAACTCCGGCGGCAAGCGGAGCCTCTGGACCGACCACCGTCAGGTCGACTCCAAGATGCTTCGCGAGCGCCGGAAAATCGGTGCGGTCGTGATTCCAGGCGACGCGCGCTGTGCCTGGATTTCCGGGTGCGGCGTGTACTTCATGTCCGGATTGATGCAGGCGCCACGCGATCGCGTGTTCGCGCCCGCCGCTGCCGATAACGAGGATTTTCATGCGGGGACAGATTTCATTGTACGAGCGCCCAGTACAATGGTGGTAGGCGATTCACGCCCTGGTTTGCTTATGGCATTGAAGTACGACGTCATCGTGGTGGGCGCGGGTCATGCGGGCTGCGAGGCGGCGCATGCGTGTGCTCGCATGGGTCTGCGGACCGCGATGGTCACGATGAATGTCGACCTGATTGCGCAGATGTCGTGCAATCCGGCAGTCGGCGGGATCGCGAAAGGCCACCTTGTTCGTGAAATCGACGCGTTGGGCGGTTTGATGGGCCTAGTGACGGACGCGGTCGGAATCCAGTTCCGCCTGTTGAATACCAGTCGGGGACCGGCTGTATGGTCTCCTCGAGCGCAGTGCGACAAGAAGCAATACCGCATTTATATGAAAGATGTTCTGGAGCGAGAGCCGAACCTGCGGATTCTGCAGGCCGAGGTAGCGCAACTGGTGATCGAAGACGGCGCGGAACGGCGCGTCCGTGGAGTGGCGTTGCGCGATGGGCGGACGCTGCTGACCGACGCGGTGGTCGTGACAACAGGTACTTTCTTAAATGGTCTGGCGCACGTGGGGGAGCAGAAGATAAGCTGCGGTCGCAGCGGCGAGGCTCCATCGAATCTGTTGGGCGATCAACTGCGCGAACTGAACTTGCAATGGACGCGCCTGAAGACTGGAACTCCGCCGCGACTGGACGGACGTACCATCGATTTTTCCCAATTTGAGCCGCAGGATGGAGACGCGGTTCCGACTCATTTCTCTTTTATTACCAATAAGATAGAGAGGGATCAAGTCCAGTGTTTTATTTCCTATACAACGGAACAAAGCCATCAGATTCTGCGAGATAGCATCGCTCGGTCGCCCTTGTACAGCGGTCAGATTGAGGGTATCGGTCCGCGGTATTGCCCGTCGATCGAAGACAAGGTCGTCAAGTTTCCGGACAAGACGCGGCACCAGATCTTTCTGGAGCCGGAGGGTCTGGATACGAACGAGATCTACGTGAACGGGCTCTCGACGAGTATGCCGCTGGATGTGCAGACGGCAGTGGTGGCCTCGATACCAGGTCTTGAGAACGCAGAAATGATCCGGCCGGGCTACGCCATCGAGTACGACGCGATTGACCCCCGCGAGTTGAAGCATAGCCTCGAAGTGAAGAAGATCCGGGGTCTGTTTCTCGCCGGCCAGATTAACGGCACGTCTGGTTACGAAGAGGCCGCCTGTCAGGGCCTGATGGCAGGAATCAACGCGGCGCGCGCCGTTGGGGGCGGCGATCCGTTCGTTCTCGGGCGAAGCGACGGCTATACGGGGATCCTGATCGACGACCTTGTGAGCAAGGGTGCTGATGAGCCGTACCGAATGTTCACGTCGCGCGCAGAGTTCCGTTTGCACCTGCGGATCGACAACGCAGATGAACGCCTGACTCCGTTCGGCAGATCCGTGGGCTTGGTCGACGACGCTCGCTGGAATCTCTATCAGAGGAAGAGTGCGCAAAAGACGATGCTGCGCCGCGTGTTGGAGGTCGAGAAGCTCCACGGCAAACCTCTTTCTGTCTGGCTGCGGTCTCCGGAAGCCTCGATACAGACAGTGGAGAAACTCCTCGCGGAGAAGTTGGGCGAAGAGTTGGTGCCGGGTGTTCTTACGACGCTGGAGGTGGAAGCCAAGTATGCGGGCTATATCTCGCAGCAGCAACGGTTGGTAACCCGCCTGCATAATCACGAGCAGCGGCCAATTCCACAGAGCTTCGTGTTCGACGTACCAGGGCTGTCGACCGAGGTTCGCGAGAAGCTGGAACGTGTTCGTCCAGGGACGTTGGCACAAGCTTCTCGTATTCCTGGCGTCACGCCGGCCGCGATTGCCGTCCTCGATGTATACCTCAGCCTGCGCAACTCCGCCTGATCTGCCTTTCTTATCCTGTGGTCGATCTTGTTTCACGTGAAACAGATAGACGATGGTGTTTCACGTGAAACGTCGGACGCGCTGTTGCCAGCGCGAAGCACCGCTGCTACCATCGAGGACACGTGGCTAAAATAATCGCAATTGCGAATCAAAAAGGTGGCGTCGGCAAGACGACAACGGCCATCAACCTCTCTGCTTCTCTCGCAGCGAACGATCTTCGCGTCCTGCTCGTCGATTCCGATCCGCAGGGTAACTCGACAACGGGCCTCGGTATCGCGAAATCGGATCAGACTCCAACTATCTATAATGTTCTCCTGGACGGCCTTCCGGTAAATCAGGCGACTGTTGCGACGGAATGCGAGGGGCTCTCTGTTCTACCTGCGGACAAGAATCTAGTAGCCGCCAATATCGAACTCGTCGATCAACAGAATCGTGAACATCGGCTTCAACTGGCACTCTCCGCTGTACAGCAGGACTACGACTACATCCTTATCGATTGCCCTCCTGCCCTCGATTTGCTCACGCTGAACGCCCTCGTCGCGGCGGACTCAGTTCTGATACCGATTCAATGTGAGTTCTTTGCTCTTGAAGGCATTTCACAACTTCTCGACACGCTCGAAAGAATTAAAGAAGGCTTCCAACACAAATTGGCGATCGAAGGCATTCTGCTTACGATGTACGACGACCGTACCAACCTGACGAAGCAGGTAGCTGACGATCTGAAGGAATTCTTCGAAAACGAGATCTTCAAAACAGTGATCCCCAGAAGTGTACGGCTGGCGGAAGCGCCCAGTTATGGAAAGCCGATTCTCCTCTACGACGTGCGATCCAAGGGCGCGGAGAGCTATATTCAGCTAGCGAAGGAAATTCTCTCGAATGAGCAACATCGGCGACAAGCAACGCAAAGTGCTGGGTAAGGGACTCTCCGCGCTTCTTCCAGGCCGCAGTGTCTCTCCAGGCTCACCTCCCCTGGCATACTCACAGAAGCCCGAGCCGCAGGAAGTAATCTCATCACCCACCGGTGGCGCGGCACCCGTGCGCCTTGCGGTTGCCGACATCCAGCCGAATCCTCTTCAGCCTCGCGCCACCTTCCGTGCCGATCGGCTCGAAGAACTCGCGCAATCCATTCGGGCTAACGGAATCATTCAGCCGATCATTGTCCGGCGCGTCGGTGACAAGTTTCAAATCGTGGCTGGCGAGCGCCGCTGGCGAGCAGCCCAACTCGCGGAGCTCGCGGAAGTCCCTGTCGTCGTCCAGGACGTCGCAGACTCCGATCTCCTCGAACTGGCTTTGATCGAGAATATCCAGCGCGACGATCTCAACCCAATGGAGGTCGCAAACGCCTTCGACCGGCTTACCCGGGAGATGAACCTCACTCATGAGGAGATCGGCCGAAGAACGGGAAAAGACCGTTCCACCGTTGCGAACATGGTCCGCCTGTTGAGACTGCCGCGCGAAGTCCAACTCCTGCTCGCAGAGCACAGGCTTTCGATGGGCCAAGCCAGGGCAATCCTTGGCCTCCCAACCGAACAGCAGCAGATCGAGATCGCTGAGAAGGCAGCCGCCCAGGGCCTTTCCGTCCGACAGGTTGAAGCATTAGTAATTCAGCTTACGGATAGAATGGAAGCACCTAAGACGAAGAAAGAGCAAAAATTAGATCCAAACATCAAAGCGGCCATTGACGAATTGGAGAGAGTGCTCGGAACCCGTGTTCGTGTAGTGGAACTAACAGAAAAGCGTGGGAGGTTGGAGATCGAGTACTACTCGCAAGACGACCTCGCCCGAATTTACACCGTGATCGTGGGCGAGAACGCAACAGAATGAGCGAAAGGCACGGATGGTGCCGGCGGCAAGACTCGAACTTGCGACCTACGGATTATGAGACCGTCGCTCTAACCACCTGAGCTACGCCGGCAACTACTTCAAGCGTAGGCGGGCGCTTGAGCGGATGTCAAGTAATCGAGAACCATGCTGTGTGTTCCACAGCTCCAACGAGCTGATAGGGGGGAAAGCCGACCGTGATTGTCACACTCACTGTAAACCCGGCGATCGACCGAACGGTCTCCGTCGACAAACTCGTATTCGAGGACCGAGGCTATATTCTCTCGCGCTCAGAAGCGGCGGGCGGCCGCGGTCTCAACGCATCTCGGGTTCTGGCTTCGTTCGGCGCGAAGACCGTCGCTGTCCTTGCAGCCGGCGGCGAAGTCGGCGCGCATATCGAGGCGTTGCTGCAAGATAGCGGTTTTCCTTCGAAGATCGTCAAAATCGCAGCTCCCAGCCGCATCAACCTTACGATCTCGGACAAACAAGGCCTCACTGTAAAGCTGAATGAAGTCGGCCCGGTAATTACTCCGAAGGAACTAGCTGAGGTTCACGGCGTCGTCGAGAGCCAACTCGCCCGAGCCGGCTGGCTGATGCTCTGTGGCAGTATCCCACCCGGCGTCGATCCGCGGTTCTACCAGGAACTGATCCGGCTGGCGCACGCTCGCGGGGTCCGCACTCTGGTCGACACAAATGGCGAAGCGTTGCAGTATGCAATGGAAGCCCGGCCAACCGTTGTTACGCCTAATCAGGCCGAGGCTGAGCGTCTCCTGCACGTCGCGCTACTTACGCGCGGGCAATACATAGAAGCCGCGAAGCGACTGAAGGCAATGGGACCGGAAGTCGTGATTCTGTCGCTGGGTGGCCGGGGTGCCATCGGCGTAACCGACACCGAAGCAATTGAGGTGCTCCCGCCGCGCGTCGATGTCCTTTGCCCAATCGGTGCCGGAGATGCGCTCTCCGCTGCGTTTGTCTGGGCGATGGAGAAGAAAAAGCCTTTCGCCGACGCGCTACGCTGGGGAGTCGCCGCCGGCACGTCTTCGGCTGTCCTGCCCGGCTTGGCGTTCGCCAGCTTCGAGGATGCCCGGGCAACCTACAAGAAAATCGAGATCCGCCCGATCCTGCCGTCCAGCTAACTTTGGCTAATCTTTCCTACGCTTCTTGTAGAACAAATCCGGTGCCTTCATAATTGTCGCATTCAACACGACGAACAGCACCAGCATCGAAACGAGCGTCGAGATGGCGCCAACTACCATATACTCGGTCTGTCCAAGCGGTGGCGGCATGAAGCTGACCATCGCCAACGCCACCAACCCGAATACAATCGCGATTCCAAACCCCAGAGCTAACTTCCGAAGCATATCTACCTGCTAGTCGTACTTCTCAAACACAATCTGCTTGCGATGAAATCCGGCGGCCTTCAGGCGACCGCGAACGTCGTCTACCATCAACTTTAGACCACAAATAAAGATGTCGAGATCGCGCCGCTCGCCGGCCAACTCATCGAGATGCGACTGCACGTAGCCAGTCCGCCCCTGCCATCCGGCTTCCGGACGGCTCAACGTCGGAAAAAATCGAAACTGCTCCGGAAACTCCGCGGCCATGGCCTCGAACTCCCGTCGATACAATAGCGTCGACTCGTGCCGCGTTCCGAATAGTAAGGTGAACTTGCGTTCGCATTTCCCGAGCTTGGCGCGAAGCATTGATCGATAAGGCGCAACGCCTGTGCCTGTACCGACAAGCAGCAGGTCGCGCTCACTCGGCCGCAGTGTGAACATTCCCAGAGGTTCTTTGATTTCGATCTCGTCGCCTGCCTTGCGATCGAACAACCACGGAGACATAAAGCCATCCGCCACGCGATTCAGGCACAGCGCGAAGCGATTGCTGTCCCGCGGCTCTGACGAGATCGAATACGCGCGCACGATCTCCTTGCCGCGAATTTCTTGCGTCATCGATACGAACTGCCCCGGCTCGAAGCGGAACGCATCCATACCAGGCACCTCAAACGTGAAGTGCCGGACCTCCGGCGCAATCTCATACGACGCAATCAACCTGGCCTTCACGTACGCCTCACTCCGTCGCCACTGTCACCGCCAGACCTTCCGACTCCGGCCCTGACGGAAACTCACTCCGCAAGAAGTCAACAAACGCTCGCCCTCGGCGACGACGATTGTCCTGCTGATCCGCAACACGGGCTAGAAAAACCAGTACGCCCAGGAACTCCGCATCGCGCAGCCCTTCAAAACCTGCCTGCTGCGCCATCCGCGCCCTCAAATCGTCGAAGGCGGTTTGCACGCGCTCCTTGATCGCGGCCGCAAACACGCTCGCCGGACGAGTCTCGTAGATCAGTCCGCTATCGAGCGTTCGCAGCGTGCGGATCAACGCCTCCAATGCCTCGCGCACATCCGAATCCACCGCACCCTCCGTCTGTAAGCAGGCCTGCAAAAGCGTGAAGCTCGAGAACAGTACGAGATCCTGATGATCGCGCATGAACTTCTCCGTCAGCCGAATATCTGGGTGTAGGAGAATGCGATCGCCAACGTCCGGCGGGCGGTCGTGCTTGCGTGCCTCCGTGAGAAACTCGCAATCGAGCGGGCAGCTTACTGAAATTTCGCGCTGCTCGCCGCAACACTGCGGGCAAATTTCACCGCGCAAGCCCGAACAGAAACGCTTCGCTCTTCGCTTCTCGCAAATCTGGCAAGTGGTGGACATGGATCCGCCTCATTCTAATCTCGCGGGACAATGCTCGATACATCCGCCGCGCGGACGCTGTACACCTTGCGCACCTGCTTACAAAGTTCCTGAGCGATCTTCTCCGGTTTCTCGTCCGCGTCCAGATCCAGCTCGATCTTCAAGTAGACATCGACCTTCGGCATAGGCAGTGCGGTATTCCGGTTGGGGCTGGTGCGATACGTGGATGAAATGGAGCGGGAGACGGGATTCGAACCCGCGACATCAACCTTGGCAAGGTTGCACTCTACCAGCTGAGTTACTCCCGCTTGCTGGCACCACTCCCGATTGTCTCTCGACACGAGCTGTCTGTCAAATGTGGGGATCTTTACATTTTGTTAGGTTTCGTCAAACCAGAGACTGCCACCGAGCCTGCCAGCCCGGATCGCGGCGTTCCAACATCTTGAAACCGAAATGTTTTACGACGCGAGCAGGATCTTTTTCATCGATGTAAAACTATGAAAACAAAGTGATAATATTTTAGCAAGCGTCCTTGCTTGTACGGCAGGCTTTTGTGCTAGACTGAGATTCCGCCGAGGCCTAGACGTGGTCCTGACCGAGACCAGATAAGCGACGGATCTTCAAAAAAGCCGCACTGATCTCCACCTAATCGAGAGAGAGAAAGTTGTTTTCCACAAACAGTGGAAAACTTGTGGGAATCGTTCGGCTTTTTTCGCCCGAAGGATCCCCGGCTAAGACTACCGTGGAAGTTGGCCCGCGCCAACGAGTGAGTGATCGCGAAATGAACGCATGGGAAGATATTAAGTCGCGGCTAAGCACTCGGCTGACCGCCGACGCATACAATAACTGGATCGCGAAGGCTGGCTTTCTCAATCTGGACTCTGGCTCCCTACTGCTCAGCGTCCCTGACGCAGTCACCAAGGACTGGATGGAGCAGGCCTACGACGAAGAAATTCGAACTGCGATCCATGACGCGAAGCTGCCCATCAGTAAAGTTGTCTACCAAGTCGACAAACTTCCTGCAGTTCCCGCGCCGTCCATGCCTACAAACTTCGTGGCGGAGCCCGTATTCAGTTCGTCCGTCGCCAGCCTGAATCCAAAGTTCAAGTTCGATAATTTCGTCGTCGGATCGTGCAATCAATTTGCGCACGCCGCTGCCCGCGCCGTCGCGAACAACCCGTCGCACTCGTACAACCCCCTCTTCATCTACGGCGGAGTTGGAATTGGCAAGACGCACCTCATGCACGCCATCGGGCAATCGCTTCTCACGCAGTTTGCTGGGATGCGCATTGTGTACACGTCCAGCGAGCGATTCATGAACGAGATGATCAGTTGCATCAAAACGGATCGCCTGCCGCTGTTCCATCGTCACTATCGATCCGCGGATGTCCTACTCGTCGACGACATCCAAACCATCGCCGGCAAGGAACGAACGCAAGAAGAGTTCTTCCACATGTTCAACGAGCTCTACGATCACCAAAAACAAATCGTGATCTCGAGCGACTCGTCTCCGAAGCAGCTCCCAGGGCTCGTCGAACGCCTGCGCTCTCGTTTCGAGTGGGGCCTGATGGTCGACATGCAACCGCCGGACCTCGAAACCAAGATGGCCATTCTCGATCGGAAGGCCGAACTGGAAGGCGTCCGATTGCCAGACGATGTCCGAATCTACATCGCCACAAAAACGAAATCGAACGTTCGCGAATTGGAAGGATCTCTCATCAAGCTTATCGCCTACTCGTCCGTGACTGGAGAGCCAATCACGCTCGCCATGGCTCAGCAGGTTCTCAAGTATCTGATACCTGGGCAGGATCGGAAAGTCAACATGGATACGATCGTACGTGCCGTCGCCGAACGCTACAACCTGCAGCCAGCACAACTCAAGCAACGAACCAACGCCCACATGATCTCGCGGCCTCGCCAGGTTGCTATGTACCTTATCAGAGAGCTAACCGGAGCTTCTCTCCCTGAGATTGGCAGAGCCTTTGGAGGTAAGCACCACACCACCGTGCTTCACTCCGTCCACCGGATCGATAAGCTGCGCCATCAGGACACAGAATTAAACAGAATCATCCTCAGCGTAATCGACTCAATCCAATGAACTTACAGAAAAATCCACACGCCGGTCCTCGCACGCCCTGAGGAACACGATGGAAATCAGCGTCGCGTCCCGGTTCGCCCACAGGAAACACCCTGTTTCACACAACCGCGCGAGACGCCAACAGTTTGCGTTTGCTATAATTTAGGTAGATTTCGACAAATCCACAACACTGAATCAACTTGTTCTCTTTCTATAACCTTTAGTTCAACAGAGAGAACTAGAAGGCGGCACCAGCGTCGTCTGCTACCAAAGTCCGATCAGTGTGGCATTGAGGCCTCGACATGGAGTTCACGGTAAACAAAACGGATCTCGTCAAAGAGCTGAACCTATCCCAAGGTGTCGTAGAAAAAAAGACGACGATCCCGATTCTGTCCAACGTCCTCGTAGAGGCGGATGGAGATCGGATTCATCTGACAGCTACAGATCTCGAGCTGGGCATTCGTTGTTCGTGTCCAGCGAAAGTGAAGAAAGCAGGTGCCGGCACAATCCCCGCGCGCCGTCTTCTCGACTACGTGCGCCTCTTGCCGGATTCTGACATCCAGGTCAAACTCCAGGACAATCATTGGGCAAGCATTGTCTGCGGGCGATCTCGGACTCGTATCGCGGGCATGTCGCGCGACAGCTTCCCGGAACTGCCGAAGATGCCGGAAACCCTCGCTGAGATCCCCATCTCGGCGCTCGCATCCATGATCAGCAAAACAATCTTCGGTATCTCGACGGAAGAATCGCGCTTCACACTCAATGGCGCGCTGCTGATCCTAAAGTCGAACAGCCTCACCATGGTTGCTACCGACGGACACCGCTTGTCCATGGTAGAGCTGCCAGCGGATCTACCTGGTGTCATCGGCGCGTACAAAGCCCTGCTTCCGCGAAAAGCGATGGGCGAAATTCTGAAGTTCGCGAGCGATGCCGAAGCCGGCGCTGTCGCACATTTCTCCGGCGACGAAAATCACCTCTTCTTTAAACTTGGCGAACGATTGCTGCTGAGCCGCAAACTTACCGGCAACTTTCCAGATTTTGAACGGGTGCTCCCGAAAGATCAACCGCACAGCGTCCTCCTGCAGAAAGACGAACTGCGCAGCGCCATTGAACGCGTCGCGCAATTCTCCGATGAACGCTCGCGCGCCATTCGCGTTCAGACCGCGAACGGCGAAGTCAAACTCCATTCTTCCGTCTCTGACACTGGAGAAAGCGAAGAAAGCATCCCGACGCCGTACGACGGACCCTCCGTCGAAATCGGCTTCAACGCCGGCTACTTGCTTGACTTCCTCCGCGCCATCTCCGAGTCGCAGGTCGAATTCCGGTTCAAGGATCCGCAGAGCGCAGGCGAACTTCGTCCCCATCAGGGCGAAGAAGGCGAGAAGTATTCCTACCGCTACGTCATCATGCCAATGCGCATCTGACGCCGCTGCACCGGGCGAACGCAGCAGAAGTACATCACCACAGTTTTTGGAGTTTCATGGCAAGCAAAGATATGGGCGACGTTTATGACTCGAGTAGCATTAAGGTGCTCGAGGGACTGGAGGCAGTACGCCTTCGGCCCGCCATGTACATCGGTTCCACCGGCGATGCCGGTCTCCACCATCTGGTCTACGAAGTGGTCGATAATTCCGTGGACGAAGCACTCGCGGGCCACTGCAATGAAATTAACGTAACCATCCACATCGACAACTCGATCACCGTCGTCGACAACGGCCGCGGCATTCCCGTCGACATGCACGAAGAAGGAATCTCGGCGGCAGAGGTCGTTCTCACCAAGCTGCACGCGGGCGGCAAGTTCGATTCGAATAGCTACAAAGTCTCCGGCGGTCTACACGGCGTTGGCGTCAGTTGCGTCAACGCACTCTCCGAAGAATTGCATCTCGAGATCTGGCGCGATGGCGGCACCTACGAGCAGGACTACGCCAAAGGCGCTCCCCAGGGCCCTTTGACGAAAACCGGTAAGTCCGGCAAAAAGACCGGCACCAAGATCACGTTCAAACCCGACTCCAGCATTATGGATTCGACAGCGTACAACTTCGATACGTTGTCCAAGCGCCTCCGCGAACTCGCGTTTCTAAACCGGGGTCTTGTCATCACACTGACCGATGAGCGGGAAGAAAACAAGAAACACGAATTCCACTACGAAGGCGGCATCGCCGAGTTCATCAAACACCTCAACAAAGGCAAAGCCGTCCTGCACGACAAGCCCATCTACTTCGAGGGCGAACGCGACATGGTCAACGGCGGCCAACTGACCATGGAAGTGGCGCTGCAGTACAACGACACCTACGTCGAGAGTGTGTTTAGCTTCGCGAACAACATCAACACCGTCGATGGCGGCAACCACTTGTCGGGGTTCCGCAGCGCGCTCACCCAGACCATCAACCGTTCGGCCAAGGCCGGCGGCTTGTTCAAAGACGTTAAAGAAAATCTCAGCGGCGACGATGTCCGCGAAGGCCTCACGGCAGTCGTCAGCGTCAAACTGCCGCAACCGCAGTTCGAAGGCCAGACCAAGGGCAAACTCAACTCCGACATCGGTGGCTTCGTCGTCCAGCTCATCAACGAAAAACTGGGCGAGTACTTCGACAAGAATCCTTCCGTGATGAAGAAGATCATCTCGAAGGCAATCGACGCATCCCGCGCCCGTGAAGCAGCGCGTAAAGCCCGTGACCTGACACGACGCAAAGGCGCTCTCGACTCCGGCGGTTTACCAGGCAAGCTCGCCGACTGCCAGGAACGCGATCCCGAGAAGTGCGAATTGTTCCTCGTCGAGGGCGAATCCGCCGGCGGAACAGCCAAAGGCGGACGCGATCGCCGTTATCAGGCCATCCTCCCCCTCCGCGGCAAGATTCTCAACGTCGAAAAAGCGCGCTACGACAAGATGCTGGGCCACGAAGAAATTCGGGCCATGATCACGGCCATCGGAACCGGCATTGGAAAAGACGACTTCGATGTCACCCGCCTGCGTTACGGCAAGATCATCATCATGACCGACGCCGACGTCGACGGATCGCACATCCGTACCCTGCTGCTGACCTTCTTCTTCCGCCACATGCAGGAGCTGATCGATCGCGGCCACGTCTTCGTCGCGCAACCGCCGCTCTACCGCATCAAGAAGGGTAAGAGCGAAAAGTACATAAAAGATGACAAAGAATTCACGCGCGAGATTCTCCGTCGCGCGACCGAAAACCTAAAGGTCGAGTTCGGTACCGATGACATCAAGCAGCTTCTCGAAGGCGGCGAACTCCGCAGCTTCCTCATGTCGCTCGACGAGTATCAGCAGATCTTCAAGCGTCTCGAACGCCGTTTGCGCGAGAGTTCCGCGGTAGAAATCCTTGCTGATGTCGACCTCAAGATCGATACAAAAGCAGACTTCTCCGAAGAAGCCAACCTCAAGCCGCTGATCGAGAAGCTAACAGCCGCGAAGATCCCCTGCGAGATGGGTCGCGACGAAGAGCACTCCTCCTGGTTCGTCTCCTTCCGCGACAAAACCAACGGCGAACGCATTATCGGTCTGGACCTCGCGTCGCAAGCCGAGTACAAGCGCATGCGAGCCTTCGCCCGGCAAATTTCGAAGTTCAATAAGCCCCCGTTCACCGTCATCAAAGAGAACGGCTCGCGTGAAGTCCTCACGGTCTGGCGCGAGTTGCTCACGCACATCCGCGGCGAAGGCACTCGAGAAGTCCAAGTGCAGCGCTATAAGGGCCTCGGTGAAATGAACGCCGAGCAACTATGGTCCACGACGATGAACGCCGAGACCCGTACGCTGCTCAAGGTGTCCGTCGAAGACCTGGTCGAAACCGACCACATCTTCACCACGCTGATGGGCGAAGACGTCGAATCGCGCCGCAAGTTCATCGAAGACAACGCGCTCGACGTCCGCAACCTCGACGTGTAACGCGCATTCCGCGGCTCCGCACAACCAAACTTCAGACCCGTGGAGCCGCTCTTACAGGCCAAGCCCTACCCGCGCGCAAGTTG
>JAYVTO010000207.1:0-6556 GCA_043788745.1 Acidobacteriaceae bacterium | reverse complement strand
GGGATTAGTACGCGCGACCTTACGGTCGGGCCTCGGGGGGATTAGTACGCGCGACCTTACGGTCGGGCCTCGGGGGGATTAGTACGCGCGACCTTACGGTCGGGCCTCGGGGGGGATTAGTACGCGCGACCTTACGGTCGCGCCTCGGGGGGGATTAGTACGCGCGACCTTACGGTCGCGCCTCGGGGGGATTAGTACGCGCGACCTTCCTCTTTCCGATTCATCTTACGTCAGCATGCGTCACATGCGTCATGCGTCATGCGTCACATGCGTCATGCGTCACACGTCACCTGCGTCCGAGGCGACGGAAAAACGATCACGAGTTCCGGCGTTCTCGATCGCTTCATCGGCGGCGGCGTGATCAGACCGATGTCGGGCAGGCTGGTCGCGCTTCGACGAGGACTTCGAAACGCTGGGGTCGACCGAGTCGTTCCAGGCGAGAACTCCGCCGGCCGGTCAGAAAATGATTTTCGCGGCAAATTGGATAAAGCGCGGGAAATTCTGTTGGCCGGCTGGGATCATGCCGAATCTGGGGCTGCTGAAGTTGGTCTCTGGTCCGGCGTATAGAGGCGTGTTGGAGAGGTTGAAGACCTCTCCGCGGATCTGTGTCTTGATGCGTTCGGTGATCGGAAACGTTTTGTCGATCGCCATGTTTACTTGCGGGGACGAAGGATTCTTGATATCAGAGAAACGATCCGGAACGACGCGTGGAGTATTTGCGGTGCGGGTTTTGTAGCAACTCTTGTCGTTGTTGAACCAGTGCTGGAAGGGGTCGCCGGTGCCCTGATATTGCCAACTGGGGCAGTTGTTGACGAGGTCGGGCCAACCGGTGGGGTTACCCGAGTAGTACGTGTAAATCCAGGTGTAGCGCCAGTCGTTTACGAGCGCCTTGGCGGCCTTGTTCTGGACGCTGAGGAACTTACGATTGGTTCCAATAGGCAGGTCCCAAACGCCCGAGAATGCAAGCGTCTGGGGCTTAGTCTGGTTGTCGATCTCGTAGATCAGGGGTTCCTGGTAGTTCCAGGTGTTGAGGCGATGGTTCTGCTCGAAGCCCTTGGAGAACGTGTAGGCGACGACGAAGGTCATGACTCCAGTGCCCTTCGAGGAGAAGGCGCGACGTTCGATCTTGGTCTGAAGGCCATCGTAACGGTAGTGGGCTTTCGGAATGGTATTGGCGGTGATGCCGTTGAACAGCGGATAAGGCCGCAGAAGGTTATTGCGCGAGATGGTGGCGTTCCCAAAGCTGACGTTGGCCGGAACGATTCCGGCCAGGGGATTCTTGAGTTGCGTATCGTAGAACAGCGTGTCGGCGATGGCGCTGTTGCGATAGCCGATGGCGTTCTGGGTAAGGGCGCCAGGGTCATTGATCGCCAGGCCGTAGGTGTCGTGGACGCTATAGTTGCCGCTGTAGGAGACGTCCAGAACAATACCCCAGACGATTTCGCGTTGGATTCCGAATGAGTATTGATAGGAGCGCGGCATGGGCACTTTGCGGCTGTCGTAGCTGATGCCATTGCCGGCGTTTGTGAGGAGGCCGAGCGACGATCCGGCCACGGGTAGCAGTCCATCCGGGAAGGGGTTCTCGAGCGAATAGGGACCGGTGACGCCCCTTGCCGACGGCGTGAAGCCGTCGACCGACGCCTTGTAGTCGGTAGTCTGTGTGAAGCCTGTCGTCGTGTTTTCCTGCGTCTGTGAGCGATAGAAGATGCCAAAGCCGGTGCGCAGCACGGTCTTGGGCCGCAACTGCCAGGCGAGGCCGATGCGGGGTTGAATATTCGACCAGTCCGTGTCGAGATTGCGGCGCGGAACGCCGTCTTTGCCGGCGAACTGCAGGCCGCCGTATATCGCTTTCGGCACGTCAGGGTAGGGGTACTTCGGGTTGGTTGCGTCGTACTCGGTTTTGAACTGCTTCCAGTTGGCGATGATGCGATCGCTGAGGGGATTGATGACGTTGGGGTCGAAGCCGCCATTGGTGCGGTCGTAGCGCTCGAGGTACGGAATCTGGACGTCGTAGCGAAGCCCGATGCTGAGGTTGACGTTGCGGGCAATCTTCCAGTCGTCCTGGATGTAGATCGCGTAGTAGGGACGGCTGCGGTAGAAGGTATCGCGGTATTCAATCGCGCCGTCGGCGGGATAGCCGAGGAGCATGCTGGCGACTCCGTATCCGTCGGCGATACCCTGACCACGCGAACTCAACTGGCGTGTCCACCCGGATGTGAAATTGAACCGGCCGTTGGCGTTGCCGATGTTGCCGGTTGGCTTCGCGACGTAGTTAGCCGATCCACCGATGCGGAGGGAGTGCTTGGCGCGGGTCAGCGAGATGCTGGGTGAAAGATCCCACTGGTTGTAGGAATTCCAGTCGATCGTATTGTTGATCACACGGGTGTAGTTGTCCATCGTGAAGGTGGGCGCGACGTTGATCGTCACGCTCGGCGCGTGGATCATGTTGGTCATGCCGAGTTTTTGCGGCGTGAAGCTATAGTCGCTGATGCGAGGGAAGATGGAGGTGAAGCGGCCGTAGCTGGCGCGGACGTCCAATACCGCACGGGCGGAGAGGATGCGGGTCCAATCGGCGATGTAATTCTGGTCGGTGCGCTGGGAGAAGATCTCGCCTTCCTGGGCGGGAGGCGCGAAGCCATTGGCGCTGCGGAACTCGGAGCCGTGCTGGTAGGTGACCACGGCGTAGAAGCGATCCTTATCGTTGAAGATGTGATCCCAGCGGCCCATGGGCTGGTTGTAGCTGTACTTGCCGGTATTGTTGGTGGCGAAGAAATTCTGGTTGAGGGCGCTCAAGTTTCCGTTGGGCGCCGGGTAGAGGGAGAGGATCTTCGCACCGATCGGGCTGATGCGGCTGAGCGGGATTTTGTTCTCCGGGAAGGGATTCCGGATATAGGTGCTGGAGCCGCCGGGCTGGATGGTGCCGCCACAAGGCTCCGATTTCGGATCGCAGAGGTGCGCCGTGGCGGGATCAAAAATCTGGATTCCGTACTTGGAGAAACTCTGACCGGTACGAAGATCCATGGGCGGCACGTCGGAGATCTTGCCAAACGGAGTCACTTCGCGGAAACTCTCCTGGCTGAAGAAGACGAAATCTTTGTTCTTGCGAATGGGGCCGCCGATAATGCCGCCGAACTGGTGCTGATTGTGTTTTCCTTTGCGCGCGCCAACCTGGTTGTTCTGGGTGAGGTTGGCGTCGAACCGGGCGTTGCGAAAATACTCGAAGACGTCGCCGTGCCACTCGTTGCTGCCGGACTTGAGCGTGGTGTTGACGACGCCGCCTGTGAAGCGGCCGTAGCCGGCGTCGTAGGTGTTCGTCATCACCTTGAATTCCTGGACGGCCTCGACGTTGGGCGCGAGTTGCCAGGTGCCGCCGGTGTCGGAGATGGGTGCGCCATTCAACAGGAACTGACTGGTGCCGGTGCGGCCGCCGTTAATCATGTAGCTGGAACTGGTATCCCAGCCGCGTGTCCCGGAATTTCCGGTGGCGCCAAAGGATTCCGTGGTGAAAATGACGCCTGGCGTGAGCGCCAATAGCATGTAGGTCTGGCGTCCGTTCAGCGGATATTCCTGTGTCTTGACGGAATCGAACACCAGCCCTCTCGAGGCGGTGGCCGTGTCCAAGACCTCCTGCTGTCCGGTCACGGTAACTTCCTGGGTCAACTCGCCGAGTTCGAGACGCAACGGCAGGTCGACCTTGTCGGCCACCTGCAGAGTGATGCCGGCGCGCTTCAGTACTTTGAACCCAGACGCCGATGCTTCGATGTTGTATCGGCCCGGATCGAGGAACGGGATCGCATAGTAGCCGTTCGCGGTGGTCTTCACCTCGGAAACGATGCGGTTCTCGGTGCGCGTGGCCTTCACTGTTGCATTGGGAACGGCGGCTCCAGAGGCGTCCGTCACTTGCCCCAAGAGCGTAGCGCGGAAGTCCTGAGCGGAAAGGGGGAAAGCCAGAAAGGAAAGTGCGGCAACTGCGTGCCTTAGCGTCGACATAGAAACCCATTCCTTAGTTTGAATGATCTAACTGCGAAGTCGCCGATGAGTATATGTCATGTGGCCGGAAGATGCAAAGGACGTCTTCTCTCAGGTCTCTCATGTCGTCTACTCTCATGTCGGTAGCACGTGATCTGTCCGCATGAAGTAGCACGTGATCTGTCCGCATTCTGGTTCTTCGACGGCTTGCATGATTCCACTTCCACAGTTTCTTCTCCAGGTTACCTGTACACAGGGCCTTTTCCCGGTTTCTTCTCGGAGTGAGCCGCCCGCTATATTGGTTGCATGAAATTGTTCTCGCTCCTGCTCCTTGCGCAGCTTGTCCCGGCAGCGGACGCCTACCTCTACAAGGCAATCTTCGTCCAAGCCGCTCCGGGCAAGGTGTTGGAACTTATCGACCTCTACAAGTCGCGTATGCCGGTCTATGAAGGGTCCGGCGACGAGCGCCCCCTGTGGATGCGCCACTCGCAGGGCGACCGGTGGGACCTGATGCTGCTGTTTCCGATGCAGAGCTGGACGGAGTATTTCAAAGCCGATCGCGTCGCCAAGCGCAACGCCGCCTACGCGAAGTCCGGCGTTCCGCAAAGTGAATTCGCGAAGAAATTCTACGCCGACGTCGCCTGGCACGAAGAGGTATTCGTCGAAGGCCCGCCGCTTGCTACCGTCAAGAAATCCTTCGCGGACGCGGGCTTCTTTCATGTTGAGATCTGCATCTCACTGCCCGGTAAGCAAGCCGAACTCTACAAAGAGCGAGAGATGGAGAATGCGTATCAAGTGGATATCGGCCGCCCGAAGAACCTCATCTTCACGCATGATCAGGGAGGAGCGTGGGATCTTTTCACGGTCGGTTTTTATCGCAATCTGAAGCACTACGCCGAGAGTGCCGACGTACCGAAAGAAAAGCAGGAAGCAGCGGCCAGGAAAGCCGGATTTCAGGGTGCGGACTTCATCGGTGCGTACTTGCGCTCGCTCATCGCGATCCACCACGATTCGCTCTGCACCGCTGTTCAGTAGTCAGCCGACCATGCGCCGCCTTCTTCTGCCTTGCTGCGTGCTGTACCTGCTCTACTTCGGCGTTCTAACGGCGCTGCGCAGCGCCGCGAATTCGCACGGCGTTCTTCTCGTGGAAGAGGCCTGCAGTTCGTTTGTGAATGTTGGGTACACTTCTCTCGGCCTGCAACACGACACCGTAGACTCCAATGCCGGCGCCTATTGGATCTTCCTGCTGGGATCCTGGCTGTCGCCGAGCCCCTCACTCTTCTACGGACGGGCCGTCAAGACCGTGTTCATGGCATCGGTTCCCGTTTGGATCTTTCTGCTGCTTCACGTCCGGCTGCAGTTGTCGCGCTCCGCGTCCCTTGTTTCGTCTTTGGCAATCTCCGTGCTTCCAGGCGTCCTCAGCTTTGGCTGGCTCGCGCTGGACACGTCTCTCGATATCCCGTTCGCGCTGGCCGCGTGCTATTTCGCGTTCGGGACGTCGGTGACTTCGTTGGCCCTATCCGGCCTGCTGTTCGGCCAAGCGGCGATCACCTACGGATCGAGCGTGTTGTTTGCGCCCGGACTGGCCGTGCTCTGGGTCCAGCAGTTTCGCAAGGGAAACCGGTGGGGCGCTCTTTCTGCGTTCGCCGGAGTCCTTGTGCCGGCGATCGCGGTAATTGCGTGGTGCCGCAACATGCAGTCGCTGGTGGTGGGCGGCGCATTGGGCGATTCGTTTTCCGCTGCCTACAAGCTGCGGTTTGTGATCACAGATCTTCTCTTTGAGAACGTGTCGTATTACTTCCTCACCAACGGCCGCGCGGCGCTTGGCCCGCTATGGATAGCCATTCTTGCCGTCGTTGCTACCTGCGTGTCCATCTACTTCTTCCGCCGCGACTGGTTCTGGCTGTCGGTAGTAGTATCCGGAATCGCGGTGACACTTCTTAGCGGCGGACCGCCCGGGATTCGTCGCATCGTTCCGATGCTCATTGCGATGGGCATACTCGCGACCCAGCAACTTGTGCAGGTTGCGGCCATTCGGCCCGCATTCGGCTGGGTAGCCGCCGCGGCGATCCTTCTGCATCTCGGAAGCGAGGTCTACTCGTATTCGCTGGATCTCGCGAGCGAACCGTTTGGCGGCCGCGAAACCAGCTTCAAGTTTCAGACTGTCGGAGGCAGGAACGTGGAGCAGACCTTCGCCGCGATTCGCGACGGCGAACTTCCCGTTCCGACTGATCCCGACCAGTACGACCTCGATCGCACGATGGGCGTGCTGCACGTGATGGGCCGCGCCCACCCCGTCGTCAGCTCGCAGCTGTTACTGGACTCCGCCAATCGCCTTCCTTCCGCGGTCGCGCCATGGGCCCACCGCTTCGAGCGGCTGCGCCGCTGATTCTCTGCACACGTAGCCGTAGTTCGGTGCTTCGAACCGGTGGGCCTGTTTGCGCTGCTGGTGCTTGCGGCGGTTCTGCGATGGTGTTGTTCGACTGGGGGAAGATCAGATGACCGGCAAGAAACATCCCCGGGCTGAAGGAACTGTGAAAAATTGCCCACTGCTCCTCTCGAAGAACCGCGAGCGTTAGCGAGCGCC
>JAYVTO010000206.1:0-4765 GCA_043788745.1 Acidobacteriaceae bacterium | reverse complement strand
ACGCGCCGCAGTTGCTTTTCTCCCGCGGCGGCAGACTGGTCGCGGTCTGAAGACAAGCAAATGATGGGCGCTCGCTTACGGTCGGGGTTTTTCTTGTTTCGTACGCGCGACCTTACGGTCGCGCCACCCCGCCCTTCAGGGCGGGGTTATTGTGAGTTGGAGGCTCGCCGCCTAGAAGGTGATCTTCAAGGCGACCTGGATCTGCCGCGATCCCGTCCCTCCCGTGCCCTGATTCGCGATCAGCCCGGCTAGGGTTGTGGTGATCTTGCCGAAATCCGCGCTTCCGACTGTCGTGTTTGGCTGCGCGAACGCGGGCGTGTTCGTGAAGTTCGTTGCTTCGCCGCGAAGTTCGGCCTTGAACCGTTCCGTGATCTGGAACTTGCGGAACAGCGAGAAGTCGATGTTGAACAGGCCGGGACCATCGAAGTTATTGCGGCCCAGGTTGCCGAAGTGCGGCGTCTTGCCATCGGCGTTCAGGGGTTGACGGAGGTTCGACGTATTGAACCACGTCGCCGTCCCAAGCGTGCCGGCAACCGCGTGCGTGACGTCGATGTCGCCCACCTGATCCGGCGTCAACGCGTTACCTGGCGCGTTGGCGCTGACATTGGTACCAAACGTCACAGGCCGACCCGTCATCAGCGTCAGCACGCCGTTCACTTGCCAGTCGCCGAGAACCCACTTGCCCACACCGCTCTTAAGGAATGGCTTGTTGGTCCCGAACGGTAGCTCGTACAGGTAGCTCTGCACGAACGTGTGGGCGCGGTCGAAGTCCAGTCGCGCGTAGCTCCGTTGGGGCTGGATATAGTTCCAGAGTCCCCCCGTCTCCGACGAATAACCGAGCGCCTTGCCGTAGGTGTACGCCGTCGTCACCATAAAGCCCCCGCTGAAGCGCCGGTCGATCTTCACCTGCATGCTGTTGTAGTTGTTGCTAAAACCGACGTAGCGCAGTAGCACGTCGGCGTTCTTGCCGTAGGCCGCGAACAACGGGCGTCCGGCGGCACCTGCGTTGAGCACCAGACCTGCGTTCACGTTGTAGGCCACAGGAGCGCGCACGGTGTGGTTGCCCACGTAGGTGACGTCAAGCGTGAAGTTCTTCGGAAGCTGACGCTGCACCGCGAAGTTCCACGATTCGATGTAGCCCTCGTGATAATCGAGCGGAATCGCGCTACTCACGTTTGCAGAAAGCAGCCCAGGCGTGTTTCCGGGGATCAGGCCGTTCGCGGGAATCGCGACGGTTACCGGGGACGGGAAGCCGGTCGTCATCGATCCGTACACACCGGGTGTCGTTTGCGCTTGTCCGAAGGTGCCGAGCGCGGCGAAGCTATTGCTCTGCTTCACTGGAAAGTTGTCCCACGCCAGCTTGTTGTCGGGGAAGGGAATCCAACTGATGCCGAATCCAGCGCGCACGACAGTCTTCGGATTGTAGCGATAGGCCACGCCGATGCGTGGTGCGAAATTCGTGTAATACGTCTGCCGGCCGAGGTTCAGCGGAGTGTCGCCATATCCGGCCACCTTGAAGGTGTTCGTCAGGAAGTCGAAGTTGGACCAACCGCCCTTGCCGCGGGGTGTATTCGGCGGATAGAAGTCGTGGCGGACGCCGAGGTTTAGAGTCAGCTTCTGATTCACTTGCCAGGTATCCTGGAAGTAGCTATAGAATGCGTACACACGGTTGGTCGGGAACTGGACGGCCAAATCCCGCTGTATCGTCGAAGGCGTGTCGAGCAGCAGGCTGGCGAGGGCGTTGACCTGGTCGAGGACAACTGCGCCCGGGATTGATGTCGTGTTGCTGCGGAACTGGAATTCACCGCGCGAACCACCCGCGTCCTGGGTCTGCAACAGTTCTTCGCGGCCGCGGCGGAAGTTCGCGCCAAACTTGAAGGTATGGCTGCCGCGCATCTTGGTGAAATTGCCGACGTAATCGAAATTCGTTTCCGCGCGGTTCCACGGAATACTCGCCGAGTAGCCCACCAGCGGATTCGCGTAGCCGCCGACGTTGATTGAACTCAGACCGCTTGAATGGCGATCCAGATTGGCCCCCGGGATACCGATCGCTTTGGCCGCGTCGGTGCCGATGTCGAGGTTTTCCGCCCTGTTGCTATAGCGGCTGAGACCCATGCGCAGTTCCATGACGAGCGTGGGGGACCAGAGTCGCGTATAGTTGACGGCGGCGCTTTGCGCCCGGTTGATGCCCGTTGCGGCGAAGCCCTTGCCGCCGCCTCCCGCGATTCCGAAGCGGCCGGGATCGGTGACAACGGGGCGTTGCAGGCTATAGCGGACGCTAAAGCGATCCTTGTCCGACTGTGCGTGATCCACCTTAACGTCGAAGGAGGCCTGATCCCGTTTTCTGGTCGTCGCGCCTGAAAAATTGTTTGTGATTCCAGCGCCGAGGTTAGGCAGCGGCGTCAGCGCCAGAATCCGCCTCGCGATCGGACTGATCAGGGCTTCGGGAATCTTGTTATCGGCGAACGGCTGTCTGCCGACCCCCGTGTCCCGGTTGCCGGTCGTCGGATTGTAGACGATCGCGCGCGAGGCCAAGGCGCTGAAATCGCCAGCTCGCTGGGCGGCGCCGGGAACGGTGATGATGTAGCCGTCGCCCCGGCGGTCGTTGATCTCGAGGTAATCGCCAAAAAAGAACGTCTTGTTCTTGATGACCGGGCCGCCGACGTTAAACCCGTAGTAGTTGTACGTGGTGACCGGCTTGGAGGGCTGGAATGTCTCTCGCGCGACCAGACGCTGATTGCTGTGGAACCAGTACGCGCCGCCATGGATGGCGTTCGATCCCGACTTCAGCTGGATGTTCGTCACCGCGCCGCCGGCCCGACCAAGCTCCGCGTCGTAGTTGCTTGTCGTGACGTCGACGGTCTGTAATGCTTCGATGGGTGGAATCATCGCCGTCAGCAGACCGGAGCGGTGATTGTTGTCGACGCCTTCGAACTGGACGTTGTTCGCGATGCGGCTGACGCCATTGACCTGCGTTGTCAGGGAGCCTTGCGAATTGAAGAATTCCGAGTGCGGCTCGAACGACCGCGATGTGCCCGGGACCAGATTAAGAAGCGACTGGAAACTGCGCGAATAGCCGGTTGGCAGGTTCGCCAGTTGCACCGTCTCGATCTTTCGACCTGTGTCGGAACGATCCGTTTGCAGGGTCGCTGTTTCCGCTTTGACGGTCACCGATTCATTCACCGAGCCGGCTTGCAAAACCAGATCCATGCGGGCCGTTGCGTTGACTTGCACTTCAACGCCCGAGACGATGGCCGAGCGGAAGCCCGGATACTCGACGGTTACGCGGTAGGTTCCCGGCTCGACAATCGAAAACGCATAACCGCCACGTTCGTTGGTGGTGCCGCTGCGCGTGCTGCCGGTGCCGTTTTCGACGATCGTGACCTTCGCGCCGGTCACCAGCCCGCCCGTCGAATCCGTGACGGTTCCGACCAGGTTTCCGTTCACTGCCTGCCCAAACGCAGAAAGGCATGAGAACGATATCACAAGCACAGCGATGCACATCAAACGTAGATACTGCATGGAGACCCCTTTTCCTATTGAAAGAACTAAGACCCGGCGGCAGCCGGAACATGCCCGCTGCCGAGTAGACTTCGCATCGGTCTTCCCCGAAGCGTTACATGATTATAGGAATGTTAAGGGGGATGCAGCAATTCGAAGATTTGGAACTAAGACTTCAGAACTGTTTAAGATTCGTCTATACTTCATGAACGGCTATTGAACGAAGGGGCCCGTGATTCATGGAATTCTCTCAAGCTCGGGCACTGATCTCAATCGGAGAGCTAGCCAGCTTTCAAAAGGCAGGCGAGCGGCTCAACCTCTCTCCTCCGGCAGTGTTTGCGCAGATTCATCGCTTGGAGTCGGAGCTTGGCGAAAAGCTATATCTCCGGAACGGTCGCAAGCTGCAGTTGACGGCCAGCGGCCGCACGCTGCTCGACTACTGCCGCCGGCTTGTCGGGACGCATGACGAGGCCGTCGCTTCGGTCCGCGACCTTGACAACGCGTCGGGAGGTTCTCTCTATTTGGGCTGTGGGCCGCACATTTCGGTCGCCCTTGTTCCCCACCTGCTGAAGGCCTATCTTGACGAGCATGCCAACGTCGACGTTCGGTTGATCACCGGGAACGATGAATCGCTGATTCAGGAGCTGCATGCCGGCAAGGTGGACATACTCTTGATGAACCTGCCCATCGATATCCCGGAGTTCGTCCAGATTCCGTTGTGGCGTTATGAACTGGTGTTTGTGGTCCCGCCCAATGATAGCGACGCCCAAAGGACGACGATCTCCGCGACGGAACTGGCGACCCGCCCGTTCATCCTGTACCAGCGCTCGATTGTGATTGAGACCGCAATCCGCCAGTTCTGCGCTTCGGCTGGATTTGAGCCGCGCGTGGTGATGCAGAACGATCAGGCTGATTCGATCAAAGAGTTAGTGAAGCTAGGCGTCGGCGTTTCGCTACTACCGATTTGGAGCGTCTCAAACGACGTTCGACTCGGAAAGCTGCGCATTCTGCGGCTTGCTGAAAAGCAGGTATTTAGCGTCACCGGGCTGGTGCAGCGAACGACGACGCACTTGCCGTCGTCGGTTCGCTCGTTTATTTCGACAGCGCAGGCATGGCCCACGTGGCTGCCTCGCGCGGAAGACGTGATTCCGATTCGCGAGTAACGCGGTGGGCGGGGAAGAGATGAAAAACGCCGGGGCCCCCCTTGAGGAACCCCGGCGTTTGGTTCTTGCGGCTGTGGTGTGAGTTAGCTGTTGAAGCGCTT
>JAYVTO010000205.1:0-50095 GCA_043788745.1 Acidobacteriaceae bacterium | reverse complement strand
CGACACCGACGCCAACCCGTCCGCGCGCGACAAGTATAAGGACGCGACGAAGCGCATCGCCGGTCACCTGGCCGCCACCTCCGGCAGCCAAGGCACGGCGATCCTCGTCGCTGACCGCTATCAGGTGCAGGTTCGCTCCCTGACGACCACTTTCACTGCCGCCGACCGCGAAGCGTGGCTCGAGAAGTTCAACCTCGCCGCGCTCGCCGCGACCAAGAAATAAGGGAGACCACGATGCCGGAATCAATCGACCAAATCATCGATCAACTGCCCATGGGCGGACTGACCGTCCGCGCTTTGCAGGCTCTCGACTACATCGTCCCCGGATCGTGGCAGAACCTGACTGGCTTCGACAACTCGATCCGACAGATCACGGGCGAGTCCGACCCGGAGATGATCGGACGCATTCGCGCGCGCAGTCTCGATCTGTTCAACGACTCCTCGCCTCGACGGCGCCCTTGGCGGAATGCAGGGAGTTATCGACTTCTCCGAAGGCAAGCTCGAAGTGCTGGGCGCGCTGCTTGACATGAGCATCAACTACATGGAGCACACCGGCTCTCAATCGGTTGTACGGAGTTTGATTGAGCGCGCGGTCTCCGAGGTCTAATTCGTCGCTGGGTTAGAGAGCGGCTGTCTTCGCTGCAACCGGACGGAGTTGCGCTTCTTCGAGGCGTTTCGATTCCTGGAAGGTAAACACCATACGGTGGATCACCGTCAGGTTCCCGAGCACGGCGATGACCCAAAGCACTGGCGCCATGCGGTCGAACAGCGCGCCGATGATGAGAAGGACCACCCGTTCGGGCCGCTCCAGAAATCCGACTTTGCACTGCGGAATGGTATTCTCAGCCCGCGCCCGAGCATAGCTGATCATGACGCAGGCCGTCATGGCGACAGCGGTGAGAACAACGTACCAGGGGCGATTGATGGACCCGTACCAAACGAGCATACCCATCAGCAAGGCGAGGTCGGAATAGCGGTCCATCACCGAATCGAAGAAGCCGCCGAAGCGCGTCACCTGATTCGTCTCGCGCGCGACCCGACCGTCCACCATGTCGAACAGCCCGGCACCGATGATCACCAATCCGGCCCAGCGGAAATTGCCCGCGGCCAACATCACGGCGGCGACAATGTTGATTACCAACCCAAAGGCAGTGAGTACGTTGGGATGGATTCTCGAAAGCGCCAAGGCCCGAACGATCAGCAAGATTACCTTGTTGCAAGCGACGCCGATCGCGCGTGTGAACGTCATACCATATCCTCAGCAAGCGCCGGTCAAGGCTGCGTGCGTGCTTATTTCGGAGACACTTCCGCAACGATCACGTCGTGGATCGTCGAGAGCTTCAGAATCTCCATCTCGCGGGTTCCGCCCGGAATAACAATCTTAACCGTATCGCCGACCTCTTTGTTGAGGAGACCTTTACCGATGGGTGAGCTGGTTTAGATCAGCCCCTTGCTCACGTCCGCGTCTTCGCTCGTGACCAACTTGTAGGTCATCTGCTCATCCTTGTCGATGTCCAGCACGACCACGGTGGAGCCGAGCCCGACCTTCCCATGCGGGATCTTTGACATGTCAACCATCGAAAACTGACGTAACCGGAAATGGAGCTGGCTCAATCGCGCATCGACGTACGACTGCCGCTCCTTGGCCGCATGATACTCCGCGTTCTCGCTGAGATCACCATGCGCCCGTGCCTTCAGGATTTCCTTCGGCAGTTCGTTACGGAGCTCGTACTCGAGGATCGCGATCTCTTTTTTCAGCTTTTCAATGAGATCGACCATTCAGCCTTCATTATACGTGACTACGCGTCCAACGGCTCGCCTTTTGCCGATTGGATCGTAACCATATGCAAATCAATCGGTTACCTCGACGCTTTGAGTGAAGCAACACTGGAAGGCCTTGCCCAGAACCTCTTCCGTCAGCACATACGGCCGCTTATCGAAGTGAATGGCATCAATTGCGAGTGACAGGACGTCGCGCGGATGGCTGCGCCGGAATCGCTTGCCGCTTCCTCAACCGCGGCTAGAAGAACAGGAACGGGGGAGAAAGCTCATTCTCGGATTAGAGAATGCTCCAAGCAGGCGAGCATTTTGTCAGATTCTCGCTCAGAGCCTCAAAGTCTTCGTCGGTGTCGTATCCGGGTCCGTCGACGCGGATGGCTTTCCGGTTCAATAGCCTCCTGCTGTTGCTGTCACAATAGAGATTCCGGCTTACCTCTATGGTTGAAACGATTCAGTGGACTCCCGCGGGCGTCGTCATGATTGATCAGACTCGCCTGCCCCGGGAGCAGGTTTTCGTCACGTGTACTACCTACCACGAGGTCGCGACGGCGATCAAGGACATGATTATCCGGGGAGCGCCCGCGATCGGCGTGGCTGCGGCCATGGGCGTCGCGCTTGGCGTCAAGCAGGGCGCTCCGTTTGAGACCGTTTGCTCGACGCTGGCGGCGACACGACCCACTGCCGTCAACCTCTTCTGGGCCATCGACCGCATGAAGCGGCTCTACGCGGAGTTGAACGCGCGACCTGACGGTCGCGCCTCTGTGGTCGACCGCATGGTGGCCGAAGCCATCCTGATTCGCGAACAAGACATCGCCATCTGCCGCGCCATTGGCGCGAACGGCGCGTCGCTCGTTCCCGATCATAAAACAGTGCTCACCCACTGCAACGCCGGAGCACTCGCAACCGCCGGATACGGTACCGCACTCGGAGTGGTTCGCGCCGCCGTCGAATCCGGCAAGACGATCGACGTCTTCGCCGACGAAACACGGCCCTTCCTACAGGGCGCTCGCCTAACGGCCTGGGAACTACAACAGGACAACATTCCGACGACGCTGATCACAGACAACATGGCGGGGCACTTCCTCCGCAGCGGCCGTATCGGCTGCGTTGTCGTCGGCGCGGACCGCATTGCCGGCAACGGCGATGTCGCGAATAAAATCGGGACGTACTCCGTCGCCGTGCTCGCCAAGGAGAACGGCGTGCCGTTCTATGTGGCTGCGCCGATCTCCACCCTCGATCTGACGCTCTCGTCCGGAGATCAGATTCCGATCGAACAGCGCTCCACCGCCGAGGTCACGCACATGTTCGGAGTGCACGTCGCGCCGGAGGGCATCGCCGTTCAGAACCCGGCGTTCGACGTCACGCCGAACCGCTACGTCACCGCCATCATCACGGAAAAGGGCGTTGCGCGAGCGCCGTACGAACAGTCGCTGCGGGCGCTGGCCGGTTCGGCGTGGAAGCTGGTACCTTGAAAGCGATGAGACTGTTGTCCTTATTGTTTGCGATGGCGGCGCTGTGCTTTGGCGCGAACGAACTATCGAATCGACGTGCGCCGAGTTTCAATCTGCCGGATCGGCAGTTGAAGGAAGTGGACATTCTCGACTACCGCGGCAAATGGCTGTTGATCGATTTCATGAAATCCGATTGCCCGCATTGTGTCGATTTGACGAAGAGTCTCGAAACGTTGAAGGCGAAGTATGCGGGCAAGGTGGAGGTGGTTTCCATCGTGATCGCACCCCCCGAAGATCTGATGAGTGTGGGCCGCTACATCTCGGCGAATCGTGTGACGGCGCCCATCGTATTCGACCAGGGTCAAGTGGCGCGAGGCTACTTCAAGCTGTCGCCTCAGAAATCGGCCTACGACACGCCGCACTTGTTTGTCGTCGATCCCAGCGGCAACATCGTGCGCGATTGGGGTTGGGATGACGCGAGCAAGGTGCTGCAGAACGTAACGGCGCTCGGGCGCGAGTTGGATGCAGTGATGGGCGGCGGCGCGAAGAAGTAACCACAACCAGGCCGTCTCGAAGAAGTAAAATCCAGTTGATGTCACAGGCGGTCCGCGGCAGCATCGTGCAGTTGGGGCTGATGCTCAGCCTGACGGCGAACGCTTGCGCCGCCTCGGACGACCTGCATAAAGCGTCCCGCGCCGCCGACCTTCCGCGCATGCGCGCCCTCCTCGACGCCGGATCGCCCGTCAACGACCGCGACTCGCTCGGCGGAACTCCATTGCACGACGCGGCCTGGTCGGGCTCCGTGCCTGCCATCGAACTGCTGCTCGATTGGAAGGCCGACGTCAACGCCCGCCATCTCGAAGGCGGATCGACGCCCTTGCACTACGCCGTCATCATGCGGCGCTTCGAAGCCGCCGAGGCACTCATCGCGAGAGGCGCGGACTCCGGCGCAACCTTCCGCGCAGGCTCCACCGCAATGCACCTGGCCGCATCGCGCGGCTACGTCAATTTTCTCGGCCTCCTGCTCGCTCACGGAGCCAGCGTCAACGCGCGCGACGACAACGGTTCGACTCCTTTGATGGAGGCCGCCGGACGCGGCGAGGACGAAGCCGTTTCCTTCCTTCTGCGTAATAAGGCTTCGATCAATGCGGTCACGAAAGACTCCGGATCGAACGCCCTGCACCTCGCGGCGGCGAAGGGCAATGCAGCCGTGGTCGCCGTCCTGCTCGACTCCGGAGCCGACATCAACGTCCTCGATCAAAACAGCGCCACCGCCCTCGATTGCGCCCTCAACCAGCGCCAAGCCAAAGTAGCCGAACTCCTGATTGCCCGCGGCGCTCCCGTCGCCGCAACCAAGGCTCTTCACGAAGCCGTCCTGCGGGGCCAGAACGATCTGGTCCAGATTCTCATTGCCAAGATCGCCGATATCAATAAGGTCCGCTTCGAGGGCGCGCCTTTGCTGAACGACGCCGCGCTCAAGGGCCAAGCCGCGACCGTTGAATTGCTTGTTTTCCGCGGCGCGGATGTAAACGCGACCAACCGCTCCGGCTCAACCGCGTTGCATGACGCCGCACTCGCCGGACAAGCTGCGATCTCGAAGTGGCTGATCGAACACGGAGCCAGGCTGAACTCGACCGACGCCGATGGATCGACGCCCCTTCACGTCGCTGCGTCCTGGGGCAGGCAGGAGGTAATGGCCGTACTGCTCGAAAAAGGCGCCAAGCGGGACGTTAAGAATAAAGCCGGCAAAACTCCGGCGATGCTCGCGACTGAGAATGGCGTAGGGGGCGTACTAAAGTGAATAGCTTAGCTGCCGATAGATACTTGTGACTCGAAAAGCCAGCCCTCGGGCTGCGAAATTGCAGGCCACGCAGATTTCGCCGGAACTCGCCGATGCAGCCGATGTTCTCAGCGATCAACTGCGAGTGCACCTGCATAAGCTTGCCGTGTTGCTCGAGCCGCACGCGGACGGCCTGGAACGCCGCTTCCAGAATCGGCTGAAAACCTTGGAGTTCGAGCCGAAACAGCGGAGCGCGCTGGCGGCTATCACGATCGGTTCAGCCACCCGCATTCTCGCTGGTGGTCAGGCGCCGCTCAAGTTCATCGAACAGGTGGAGTACAGCGGCCGCCGTTTGGCCAAAATGAACCTGCCACCGAGCGCGATTCTCGAGGCCCTGCAAGAGTACGACAAGATCCTGATGCCGACGCTGCGCGACCTGCTTCCTGCGGAATACTCTAACTTCCAATGGGTTCGTGAGCAACTGCACTTTTGCGTCGTTTTGACGCTGAACAATGCCTATTATCAGGTACGCGAAGCCGAAACCCAGGCCTTCTACGAATTGTTTCGCGTGGAATTGGAATCGCGGAATCTCGGCGAATTGCTGGGCCACTTCCTGAACTGTCTGGTGCAGGTGTGTCAGGCCAACGCCGGACGTCTTTATCTTCTTGACGACAGCCGCAAGAAGTGGGTCCTGCAAGCAGCGACCCCGACCGAGCCGGCCGCAACGTTCCCCGCCAGGCCGGCGCTCAAGAAGCTGCTATCGAAGGCACGCTATATCGCCTGCGCCGAGGCCGAGCCGCGCTCGCTGCTCGATCCGAAGTGGACCAGCCAGTTCACATCGTGTTGGTCGATTCCGCTGTCCGACGACGGCCGCGTGACGGGCGTTATGCAGTTCGGCTTTTCCGATTACTATGAATGGCTCCCGCGCGAGCAGGAATTGCTCGCCGCGGCGGCCGAGCGCTGCTGGATGGCCGCCGAGAAGGCGCGTCTCATGGAAGATCTGGCCCGCCGCGAAGAGCAAGTCCGGCGGCTCGCCGAGCACATGCTCCACGTCGAGGAAATGGAGCGTCGGCGCATCAGCCGCGAACTGCACGATGAGGCTGGGCAATCGCTGCTGTGCATCCGCCTACAGATGGAGTTGCTTGAGCAATCGATCCCCGAAGAGCAAAGCGAGTGGCGCCTGAAGCTCGGCGAGGCGCGTGACTTAACCGAACGGACCATTCTTGAAATGCGGCGCTTAATCGCCGCGTTAAGTCCGGCCGTCTTAGAGTCACTCGGGCTCGGGGCGGCGCTCCGCCAACTCGTAAACCGTTTTCGTAGGCTACACCCCTGCCGGATGAGACTACACCTGGCCCGTATCGGGGGGCTCCCGCAACAGATTGAAATCATTGTGTATCGCCTGGTCCAAGAGTGCTGCAACAACATCGGGAAACATTCTCAGGCGACAAATGTAAACATTTCGGTGACTTCGGCCGATGGAATGTTGAAGTTGGTAGTGGACGATAACGGCGTCGGCTTCAATGTAGCGGAGGCGCTCGCGAGACGCGAGTCCTTCGGTCTCTCGGGAATGCGGGAGAGGGTTGCGTTGTTGGGCGGCAAGTTCGACGTGCAAAGCAGCGCAGGTGGCGGAAAAAGAGAACGCGGTACACGAATCGCGATTTTATTGCCGATTACGAAAGAGCGAGACCCGCTGCAGACGGGCTGATACGGGAAAGCGCTGCAAGGGTCGAGAACAAGCGCACGAAAACGCAGAGAACCGCGTAAACCAAATTTACTGAAGGACGAGCGAACGATATGGCCAAGATTCGAATCATGCTGGCAGACGATCACACACTGTTTCGTCAAGGAATCCGAACACTGATCTCGGCGGAGACGGACATGGAAGTGGTCGGTGAAGCATCGAACGGCGGCGACGCCGTCGAGAAATCGACCGAAGCGCGTCCCGACGTCGTGCTGATGGATATTGGAATGCCGGGCTTGAGCAGTTTTGAAGCGACGCGGCAGATCAAGAAAAACCGCCCCGAAACCAAAGTCCTGTTTTTGACCATGTATGACGACGAAGACTATCTCGTCGAAGGCATGGAGGTCGGCGCAAGCGGATACGTCTTAAAAGATAGCCCCTCGCAGCAACTGGTCGCCGCGATCCGGGATATCTGCCGCGGTGGCAGCTATCTCAGTCCGCGCATGCTGTCTCAACTGGTCGACGATTTCCGCAGCCGCATCAAGTCCGCGAACCGCCTTCCTCGATTCGCGACGCTGACAACCCGCGAACGCGAAGTATTGAAGATGCTCGCCGAAGGCAACTCCGTGAAGGAGATCGCCTGCGATCTCAACCTCAGCGTCAAGACCGTGGAAGCGCACAAGTTCAATCTGATGCGCAAATTGGACATCCATAACAAGGCGCAACTGGTGCAGTACGCCATCCAGAAAAAGATCATCAAGATTCCGAATTTGGTGTAGCGAGTCGGCAGATAAGCAGTTACTCCCATCTGTCTTTGGCGGAGCCGGCAACGGTTCCGCCTTTTTTCGTTCCTGACCGTCGCGGCGGCATCGTGTACCTGTTTCGCCACTGCACTCGGACAAAGGGATTCCACGCCGGCTCGTTCTCTGACCGCGTGATTCGGATCGAAACGATCCCCGCCGTAACCGGCGGGGCGATAACCCCGGGCTTTAAGAACTGTGAAAACAACTGACCACTGCTCCCCACGAAGAACCGCGAACGTAGGGGAGCGGGTGACCTGAGCGTCAGGGGCGGGGTTAAAGCGAGCGCTGGCGAGATCCGCTCACTTCGTTCGCGGTTCTTCGACGGATTCAGCATACCGTATGAGTGTCGTTCCCGAACAAACTTCTCTCCAGTCCCTCCACCGAGCGCCCCCACGAAAAACCGCGAACGTAGGGGAGCGGGTGACCTGAGCGTCAGGGGCGGGGTTAAAGCGAGCGCTGGCGAGATCCGGAATCGTTGGAACAAACAGGGCTTTCGTCGTCGAACATCGAGCAAGTGATCCAGCGGAATTTGTTTATGGCCGATGACCTTGCGGAACTGACGCTCGGCGATGAGCAGGCCGGAGCCAACCCAGCGTTCGATATGGTCGCCGGCGCGCCAGCGCTGTGGAAATCCATTGTAGGCTCCGTCTGACGTGAAATTGCGTTCTCCTCAAGGTTTTTAGCACTGAAACTGGCTTTGTCGCGTACCGGCGCGTTGGAAAGAGCTCCGCCGGATTGGCAAGGCTGTTGATCCAAGCTGGCTTCGATGCGGCGTGCGGCTTCCGGAATGCCAACCGCCGGGCGAACGGCATTGGCTGCCTCAGATCGCAGTTCGGTGCTGGCTGGTGCTGGCGCTTACTTCGCTCGGCCTTCGGCCTCGCTTCGTGCGCGCCTCGACGTATGGTCGCTCACTGCTGCCGTGGATCAGGGCCGTATGTTTCCTGAAACAATAAGAGCCATGTCGAGAATTTTGATGGTCGCTTCGGAGGCGACTCCGTTTATCAAGACGGGCGGCCTTGCGGACGTCTGCGGAGCGCTGCCTCGGGCGCTGGCGGCGCAAGGGCATCAGGTGGCGGTGGTGATGCCCCGGTATCAGAACGCGCAGGTGCCCTGGAACGCGGAGCGAGTTTGGCATGACATGCCGATCCGCATGGGGTCGATGGTGTTTGCTTGTTCCATCGACAAGGTTTGGACCGATGGCGTCGATTTCTTTTTCGTCAATTGCGGCCCCCTGTTCTATCGCGGCGGAGTGTATGGCTACGACGACGATCACATACGGTTCGCGGTGTTGTCGCGCGCGGCACTTGAGATCGCGCGGAGCATTTTCTTGCGGCCTGACGTGATCCATAGCCATGACTGGCAGGCGGGGTTGGTGGGTCCGTACATGCGGCACACGCTTCGGGACGATCCGGCGTTCCGCGGGATCAAGATGGTGATGACAATCCACAACCTGGGTTATCAGGGACGCTTTGGGCGTTGGGCGCTGGGCGCTGTGGGGCTCGACGAAGCGCTGTTTCGGCCGGATCTGATGCAGCAGGAGAGCGACGTCAGCTTCTTGAAAGCCGGGCTGGTGTATGCGGATCACATTACTACAGTGAGCCCGCGATACTCATACGAAATTCAAACCAAAGAAGGCGGGTTTGGGCTGGACGGGTTACTTCGGGCGCGGCGCGATTCGGTGAGCGGGATTCTCAACGGCGCGGATTACAACGAGTGGAATCCGGCCACGGACCACTATCTGCCGGCGCGCTTTTCGCCGGAGGACATGGCGGGCAAACGGATTTGCAAACAGGCAGTGTTGGCGGAACTGAACCTGCCACAGTATCTCGACCGGCCGCTGATTGGCATCGTTTCCCGGTTCGCCGACCAGAAGGGATTCGATTTGATGGGGCAGGTGGCGGGCGACCTCATGAATGAGGCTTGCGCGTTCGCGGTGCTTGGCAGCGGCGACTGGTGGACCGAGGATTTATTCCGCTACCTGGCGGGCGCGCGGCCCGACAAGTTCGGAGTCAGGATCGGCTACGACAACGGCTTGGCGCATCGAATCGAGGCGGGGGCCGATATGTTCCTGATGCCGAGCAAGTACGAACCTTGCGGGCTGAGCCAGATCTATAGCCTAAAGTACGGTACGATCCCGATTGTTCGCGCGGTCGGCGGCTTGGATGATACGATCAAGGAGGGCACCGGATTCAAGTTTTGGGAGTATTCGGGATGGGCGATGCTCGGCGGGATTCGCGCGGCGCTGGATGCTTACCGGAATCCGGACCGATGGCGAGGGTTCGAGCAGGCGGCCATGCAGGCGGATTTCTCCTGGGATGTCGCGGCGCGGCAGTACGCGGATCTATACCGTTGGATTTCGTTGCGACCGTAGCGAAGAGTAGTGCATCTTATTGACTGAAAGAGGGAGAAAGAAGTTATGTCAGGCGACAACACGCTTACGTTTACGGATGCGGCCTTCGAGACGGAAGTCCTGGGCTCTGAAGTGCCGGTTTTGGTTGATTTTTGGGCGGAGTGGTGCGGTCCGTGCCGTATGATGACGCCAGCCGTGGATGCCTTGGCGACCGATTTCGTCGGCAAGGTGAAGATTGGCAAGCTGAACGTCGACGAGAACAACGGCACCGCGATGCGGTACAACGTTCGCGGCATTCCGACGCTGCTGCTGTTCAAGGGCGGCAAAGTGGTCGAGCAGAAGGTTGGGGCTATGGGCAAGGCCGATCTGCAGAAGATGATCGAAGCTCACCTTTAAAGAGATTCTTCCTCCCTGTGTGAAAACGCGCGTCGTGCCAGAAGAGGCTCGGCGCGCGTTTTTGTGTCTTCTAGGTCATGCTGATTCGGTGCGCGCTCGCCAGGCAAGATGCGTCAATCAAGGACCACGACGCGATCGGATGCCGCGCGGGGAAACGCGCGGTCGAAGGTAACGAGCGTAAATCCCGCCGCGCGGGCGAATGCTGACAGGTAGCAGTCTGTCCAAACCTTCGGCGCGCGGAAATAACCCCCGGAGATGCGCTCGAACCTCAATTCCAGTCCCTCGATACCAGGTTCCGCGCAAAACCCGACCCGCTCGTCGTCAAACCACGTGCGGTACGATGCCCAGGACGGTTGGTGCGTCTGCACGTCTTCCTGCATGACGGCCTCTGTCGTCAAGAAGCGGAGGAGTCCAAGCTGCGTTAGGCGGCAGAACCAGAACTATCCGTCCTCGTGCTTGCGCAGCCAAACCTTCGCAGGCTGAGGATGAAGATGGCGGCCCGCGGTGAGTGCGAGTCAGACATTCCGATCAGGGAAATACGATGTCATAGATCTGCTCATTCGTAATATGCAGCGTTCCAGGACGCTTCGACTTCACGATAGGCAGGCTCACGAATCGCTTTTTTTTGCGGTGCACCACCGGCTGGGGCTGGGCGGCCAACTCATGTTCAATTCCCCGGAGGACGATTTCCCGAACCGAGCGGCCTTCGGCAGCGGCTTTCATCTTGAGTTCGCGATACTTGGAATCCGGTATGTCGACGGTGGTCCTCATTCGTTCACCAGTGAGGCACATTTCCATAAATATCGACGCCGCCGCGGAGTCAGTTCGTCACTGCACCTTGGGCAGCAGACCCCACGAGTTTCACGTATTTCGCGAAGACGCCGGTCTTGTACTTCAGCTCGGGAGCCTTCCAGGCAGCCAGCCGCGACTTCATTTCTTCGTCGCTGATCTCGAGCGTGATTTGCCGCGTCTCGATGTCAATAAGAATCGTGTCGCCTTCGCGGACCGCTGCGATCGGGCCGCCGGATGCTGCCTCTGGAGCCACGTGGCCAACCATGAAGCCGCGCGTCGCTCCGCTGAAACGCCCGTCGGTCAGGAGGCCGACGCTTTCAGAAAGTCCGGCGCCAACGATGGCGCTGGTGACGCCGAGCATTTCGCGCATGCCGGGCCCGCCGCGCGGACCTTCGTAGCGAATCACCAGCACGTCGCCGGATTTAATGCTTCCATCCAGCACGGCTTGCATTGCCGATTCCTCGTTGTCAAACACACGCGCCGGCCCGCGCTGCTGTTTGCGGTCGATACCGGTGACTTTGATGACGCAGCCTTCGGGCGAGAGATTGCCGTGCAGAATGACCAAGCCGCCGGAAGACTTGATGGGATTCGAGAGCGGCCGGATGACTTGCTGACCGGGCGTTTCAACCGCCGCCGCAGCCTCTTCGGCAAAAGTTTTGCCGGTGATCGTCAGCGTCGATCCGTCGACGAAATTGCCGTCGGCGAGGCGCTTCGCAATCACTGGAATTCCACCCGCGGTGTGGACGTCGACAGCGAAGAAGCGGCCGGCTGGTTTGAGGTCCAGAATCATCGGAGTTCGCGCGGAGATCGCCTGGAATTCGTCGATGTGCAAGGGGACACCTGCTTCGCGGGCCATCGCGAGCAGGTGCAGCACGGCGTTGGTCGATCCGCCGGTGGCGGCGACGGAAACAATTGCGTTTTCAAAGGCCGCGCGCGTGGCGATGTCGCGGGGCAGGCGATTGGCGCGCACGGCGTCCATGATCACGGCACCGCAGCGCCGGGCAACATCATGCTTCTGCGGATCAACCTGCGGAACGGCCGCGGTGCCCATGGGCGAGAGGCCGATGAACTCCATAATGGTAGCCAGGGTGTTGGCCGTGAATTGGCCTCCGCAGGCGCCGGCGCCGGGGCACGCCGCGTTCTCGACGGCAAGGAGTTCGGCGTCCGAGATCTTTCCGGCGGCGTTCGCTCCAACTGCTTCGAAAACATCCTGGATGGAAATATCCTGGCCATTGTGGCGGCCCGGCATAATCGTTCCGCCGTACAGCACCAGGCCCGGCACATTCATACGAAGAATAGCCATCGCCGCTCCGGGAATCGTCTTGTCGCAAGCAACCAGCGCTACAAGTCCGTCGAACATGTAGCCGCGCGCGCAAAGCTCGATCGAATCGGCAATGAGGTCGCGGCTAACGAGCGAGGCCTTCATGCCTTCGGTACCCATGGTCACGCCATCGCTGATCGCGACTGTGTTGAATTCCATCGGCGTGCCTCCGGCGGCGCGGATGCCTTGTTTCACGTAGGTCGCCAACTCGCGCAGGTTGAAGTTGCACGGCATGGTCTCGATCCACGTGTTCGCGATGCCGATGATCGGCTTGCGCAGATCCTCGTCGGTGAAGCCGATGGCCTTCAGCATGGCTCGCGCCGGGGCGCGGTCGCGGCCCTGGGTGATGGTGTAGCTGCGAAGTGGGTTCGACATGAACTTTCTATCCTAACCCGGCACCGGAAGGCTACGGTATGAAGCGATGAGTGGCTACTTGCGCCGAAAGAGTTTCTTCCAGTCCGGGAGAAACTCTTCAAAAACGCTGCCCGCGAAATCGAAGCCGTACTGCTGATTGCCAATCCGCAATGCATCCCTCGGGCCAAACCGATCGGGATACCAGGTGTTGGCGATGAAACCCGAGGCGTACGCGCCCGCCACGCGGGCCCAGTCGAAGCGGGCCTTGCCCTCTCTATTCCTGGTGAGGAATGTCCACTTGATTGCGTGTAGCGTGCGCTTGCCGCCGCCCGCGGAGTTGCAACGTTGGTAGCGCGTGTCGTAGCCAGCGGCGGCAGCGAGGCCGGACCGGATCGAATTGTTGATCGTAAACTGGCCAAACTGGGAGCCCACGCGCCGGGAATAGCCTTTGGCGCCCTGCTGCCATTCCGGCGGCGAGTTTCCGAGATGCGCGCCCAGGCCGGAGCCGAACGCGCGGAAGTACGCTCCGGGGCTTGCGTAGTTGTCCTTGAAGTATTTCTGCATTCGCTCTTTGCCGGTCATCGGCACATATGTTGCAGGAGCTGCCGCCACGACAGGCTGCGCAGCGGGCGATGCCGGGGTGCTTTGGGCCAACGCGAAGGGAGCCAGAGAAAAACTGCCGAACACGCACACGCCCCAGACTATTCGTCTTCCGTAGCTTGCAAGATCGGTTTGAAGATAAGACAACATGGTTAAGAGAATCTAACCTCTCCATGGTAGATCGATTTCGTCCTCGCCTTGTGACCGTTTCTTTTCCGGCGGCGATGATCCAGGCGCTCGTGTTTCTGACGGAGTGAAGGTTCTAGTTTCCGGCTACGCTACACTGAAGGCTGAAATGAGTTCGCTGTCTCCAAAACTGCAACTTCGCGTGTCTCAGAAGCAGATTCTGACGCCCGGCCTCGTCCAGATGGTGACGGTGCTCCAGTTGAACCGCATGGAGCTGAAGGATCTGATTATCGCGGAGATCGCGCAGAATCCGGTTCTCGAAGAAACGACAGAGGCGGGCGAGGAACTGACGCCCGAAGAAGTGCAGGCCATCCTTGAAGCCGAGCGTTTCCAGGAGCCGGCCGATCAATCGATCATCGAAGCCTCGCGCGCCGAGGCCGAACCGGTGGAGTCCGACCCGGCCGAGCCAGACTTTGCCGGAGAGCGGCCCTCGCTGCTGGAGCCAGCGGCCGTCACCGATACCGACTCTCCCGCCGTCGACGAAGTGCCCAAAGCCGATACCGACCCGTTCGACGAAATTGACTATGGCAGTTTCTTCGACGATTATCTGGATCCTGGGTACAAGAGCCCGGCTGCCGAAAACGTCGAGAAGCCTTCCTTTGAAACCTTCCTTTCCTCCCCCATCACACTCAGCGATTACCTGCACTCTCAACTGGCCGTAGTGATTTTGAGCGAGGCCGTCCGCGATGCTGCCGAGAGCATTATTGGAAACCTCGACGAAAACGGCTACCTGACGGCGGGTGTCGAAGAGATCGCTGCGGCGGACGAACACACCATCGAAGATCTGCGCGAGGCATTGCGCGTCGTCCATACGCTCGATCCGTCCGGCGTCGGAGCGAAGGATCTACGCGAATGCCTGTTGCTGCAGATTGAAAGCCGCAACGGCAAGGGCGGAGTGGCCTGGCAGATTATCGATTTGCACATGAAACTGCTGGAGACCCGGCAGTTTAAGGACCTTGCCAAGGTATTAAAGCGCCCGCTCGAGCACGTTCAACTCGCCGTCGATATGATTCGGCACCTGGACCCGCGACCTGGTTTGCGCTATTCCGGTCAGGAGGCTCGACGCATCGAGCCTGATGTCTACATCGAGAAAGACGGCGACGAGTATCTCATCACGCTGAACGACGACGAGATTCCGCAGCTTCGGCTGAGTTCGCAGTACCGGCACATGCTGGATCGCGACAAGGAGCCGAACAAGGACGTCCGGAACTATGTGAAGGAGCGGTTCGCGAGCGCGCTTCAGTTGATGAAGAACATCGAGCAGCGCAAGCAGACGATTCTTCGGGTTTGTCACAGCATTATCCGCCGCCAGACCGATTTCCTCGAACATGGCATCGACGAGTTGAAACCGATGATGATCAAGGAAGTAGCGGAAGAGATTGGTGTTCATCCTTCCACGGTCAGCCGCGCCGTGTCGAGCAAATACGCGCACACGCCGCAGGGCGTTTTTGAGCTACGCTATTTCTTCTCGGAAGCCGTGCAGGGTCCGTCCGGCGGCTCCACGCCGTTACTGATTCTTAAGCGGCGCGTCAAGAAGATGATCGAGGAGGAGGACACCGCACATCCACTCACCGATGAACAAATCACAGACCGGCTACAGGCCGAGGGCATTCAAGTGACACGGCGCACCGTTGCCAAATACAGGGAAGACATGCGAATTCCGTCGACGCATCAACGCCGCGTAAAACCATAGTTTCAGCGCTACCCGCGAACGATCACGGATGCGCGGATCACAAACAGAGGAGGTGTCTCTATGAAAGTCACCTATTCCGGAACCAACAGCGAGCTATCGCCCACGGAAAAGAAGAAGATCGAAGTGAAGTTTGGCAAGCTCTCGAAGTTGATCGAGCGCAACGGCGAGAAAACCGCTCACGTCGTCGCCAGCAAGACACGACATTTGCATAAGGCGGAGGTGACGATGCACCTGCGCGATCACTCTCTGATTGGCATCGGATCGAACGGCAGTCTCTTTGCAGCCCTGTCCGCCGCAATCGATCACCTCGAAAAGCAAGCATCGAAGCTCAGCGCCAAATCGCGCGATAGCAAGAAGCGGTCCGGCAAGCCGGTGCCTCGTCCCGCGACTACCGCTGTGGCCGAACCGAAGGAGCCCCGCCCGCAGCGCATCGTGAAGGTCACTGGCCACGAGCGCCGCAAACCGATGACGGTCGAAGAAGCCATTATGGAGATGGGCAACCGGACACACCTCGTCTTTCGCGGCACCGACAGCGACCGGACAACCGTGATCGTCCGGCGCCCGGACGGTGACATCGACTTGATCGAGGGATAGGAACATCTGGACACATGACGCGGCGCGAAACGGAACTGGTTATCATCACGGGCATGAGCGGCTCGGGGAAAGGCACCGTTCTCAAGTCGCTTGAGGACCTGGGCTATTACTCCGTCGACAATCTCCCCACCGAACTGATTCCGAAGTTCGCGGAGTTGACGAAAGACTCGCCCAACATCCGGCGCGCCGCGCTGATTGTCGACATCCGCGAGGGCGGAGCGCTCAAGAAGCTGCCCGGCATCATCGCGAAGATTCGCATGCAGGTTCCGACAACGCTCCTGTTTCTCGAGGCGGACGATCAATCACTGATGCGCCGGTTTAGCGAAACGCGGCGGCCTCATCCGCTCGGCACGAAGCAGTCCGTGGCTACGAGCATTGACGACGAGCGGAAGGCGCTGGAGCCGATTCGCAAACTCGCCACGCACACCATCAACACGTCGAAGCTGAACGTGCACGAGCTGCGCGAGTTGATCAATGAGAAGTTCAGCGGCAAGCGCCAGGACACGAAGATTCTTGTGTCGGTTTCGAGTTTCGGGTTCCGCCACGGGCTGCCCGCCGATAGCGATTTGGTTTTCGATGTGCGCTTTCTTCCGAATCCAAACTACATTCCGGAGTTCAAGAAGCTCACCGGACGCAATCCGCGCGTCGCGCGCTACATTGCGTCGTTCCCCCAGACGCAGGAATTCATCGACCGAATTTCCAGCCTGCTGGTCTATCTGATTCCTCACTACATCGGCGAAGGCAAGAGCTACCTCACGATCTCGTTCGGATGTACGGGCGGCCATCATCGCTCCGTGATGATGGCGAGCGCGGTCCGCAAGCGGCTGCAGGCCGCTGGACATAAAGTGAAAGAAACGCACCGCGATCTTGAGAAACCCACCTAAGGAACCTGGATGATTCTAATTGCACTACTCACTCTGCTCGGATTGCAATCGCCGTTCGTCGCGGCTCCGGAGCACTACAAACTCGAACTGGACAATGAATGGGTCCAGGTCGTGCGCGTGACTTACGGACCACGCGGAGTCTCGAAGATGCACGATCACCCGGAACGGCCCACGGTGATGGTGTATAACACCGATGGGGCGGGGTTGAAATTTACGCATCGCGATGGCGCTGTGGTGGAGCGCCCGTCCGTGAGGGCGGGCGGCATTCGCTTCACGCGCGGCGCGGCAGAATCGCACGTTGTCGAATACCAGGGCGATCAGCCTTCGGAGTACATGCGCGTCGAGTTGAAGACGGATCCCGTTAATCTGCCTGAGCGCGATGTTCGCATTGCGCCCAGTGATCGGACACCGTTCGAGAATGGGCAGGTGCGCATTTATCGCGTGACTTGCGCGCCTCGGTCGGCGTGCCCAGCCTCCGCCCATTCTGCGGATCCGGCAGTGGTGGTCAGCGGCAGCGACTTCCGTTGGCTGCCCGCCGGCGCGGGTGCAATCCAAAATACATCGGATGCCCCACGCGAGCAAATTCGCATCGAGATGAAGTCGCGCCCGCGCCCGGGGACTGGCGGTTCGGCCGAAAGTAATCACGCCGCTGTGCGCCGGTAGAACTGCACAGCGCCTCCCGCGCCCGCATCGAGAATAGATATCATGGAAAACGGGGCACGCATCCCCGCCTTTTATCATGTCGGAACAACAAGACCCATCGCAGCAGCCGCTGGGAATCAATAGCTGGCTCGAAGACGAGCTTTACTCACAATACAGACACGATCGGCGGACAGTAGACGCCGAGTGGGCGAAGGTCTTCGAAGGCAACGGGCATTCGGTTACCAATGGCTCCGCGGCGCCGGAAGCGCCGAAGGCAGTAAACGGAACGCAAACGATTTCCGCCGCGCCGTCCGCCGCCGCGCACATTCCTCAGCCGCCTACATTTGAGCCCGGTCCCGCGGATCACCTCGATCCTCTGCGGGGGGCCGCAGCGCGCTTGGCCGAGAACATGACCGCCAGCCTCAGCATGCCGGTGGCGACGTCGCAGCGCGTGGTCGCGGTGAAGGTAATCGACGAGAATCGCCGCGCGATCAACGAATTTCGTACCGCACATGGGCAATCGAAAGTTTCTTACACGCACATGATCGCCTACGCGATCGTGCGCGCTGTGGGCAGCGTTCCGTCGCTCAATCACGCGTACGCCGAAACCGAAGGTGGCCACTTCCGCGTCGTTCGCGATCACGTGAACATCGGACTCGCGGTCGACGTCGCCGGCAAGAACGGCTCGCGCACGCTCGTTGTACCGAACATCAAAGGCTCCCAGGCGATGGATTTCGCGCAGTTCCTTGCCGCATACGACGACCTCGTGGCGAAAGCGCGGACCAACAAGCTGACCGTGCCTGATTTCCAAGGCACTACGATTTCGCTGACGAATCCCGGCACTGTCGGCACCACCGGTTCGACACCGCGCCTGATGCCAGGGCAAGGCGCGATTATCGCCACTGGCGCGATCGATTATCCGCCGGAGTATCGCGGAGTTCCCGAGCCGACTCGCGTTTCGATGGGCTTGAGCAAGGTCATGATGATGACCTGCACCTACGATCACCGCGTGATTCAGGGCGCGGAGTCGGGCACGTTCCTGGGCAAAGTGCAGTCGCTGCTCGAAGGCGAAGACAGTTTCTACGAAACGCTGTACGCGAGCCTGGGGATGACGCAGGCTCCGATTCACTGGCAGTCAGACCCGGCTCCGGTGGCTGTTGCTCCGGACACGGATCCCGCCAAGTACGCTGGCGTCGAGTTGTTGAAGGGCGCCTTCCGTTCGCGCGGTCATCTGGAATCGACGCTCGATCCGCTGGGCATGATGCTGCCTGGGCCGCACCCGGACCTCGATCCGGCGCGCTATGGCCTTTCTATCTGGGATCTTGATCGCACGTACGGCAACGTGACGCTGCGCAAGACGATCGATCAGTTTCGCAAGATCTACTGCGGAACCATCGGTGTCGAATATCTGCACATCGCGGAACCAGCGGAGCGCGAGTGGATCCGCCAGCGCTTTGAAGGTGCGCCCTGGAAGGCGACCGCCGCGCAGAAGCAGCGCATCCTGCGAACCTTGATCGAAGCCACGGGCTTTGAAATGTTCCTCGATACGCGCTTCAAGGGCCACAAGCGGTTCTCGGCAGAGGGTGGCGAATCGTCGCTCGCGATTCTCGAAGAGATGCTCGCCGATTCCGCCCGCTCTGACGCGGCGGTCGCGATCATTGGCATGGCGCATCGCGGACGCCTGACCGTGCTGGCGAATCTCGCCGGCAAGAGAATGGAGCAGTTGTTCAGCGAATTCGACGGCGACATCGACCCCGATAGGATTTCCGGCTCCGGCGACGTGAAGTATCACCTGGGCGCGCGGAACGAGCGCGAGTTCGACGGCAAGAAAATTGTCGTTTCGATGGCCTTTAATCCCAGCCATCTCGAAGCCGTCAATCCCGTGATCGAAGGCTTGGCGCGCGCCGAGCAGGACATGCTGGGCGATACGAATCGGGAACGTGTGGTGCCCATCGTGGTGCACGGCGATGCCGCCGTAGTCGGCCAGGGCGTCGTCGCGGAAACCGTCAACCTCTCTCAGATCGCAGGCTACAAGACCGGCGGCACGCTGCACCTCATCATTAATAATCAACTCGGGTTCACTGCGGACCCGCCGGAATCGCGCAGTTCACAGTACTGCAGCGATATCGCGCTGTCGATTCAGGTTCCGGTGTTCCACGTCAACGGCGACGACCCCGAGGCATGCCTGCGGGTCACGCAGATTGCCTGCGAATACCGCCGGACGTTTAAGAAGGACGTCTTCATCGACATGGTTTGCTATCGCCGCCACGGCCACAACGAGGGAGACGATCCGAGCTTTACGCAGCCGTTGATGTATCGCAAGATCAAAATTCAGAAGCCGATCTCGACACTATACGCCGATCGCTTAGTGGCCGAAGGCGTTGTCTCCTCCGACGACGTTAGCGCAATCCGCAAGGATCTGACCGACCGGTTCAACAAGGTCTTCGACGCAGCGCATCGCATCAAAGACGAGCTGGAATATGAAGAAGTCATCGAGCCCGAGACACTGATCGCGTCCTCGGTTGCTACCAGCGTCGATCTGGCGAGGCTGCACGAAGTGGTCGACAAAATCACGACCTTCCCGGCGGATTTCAATCTCTACCCGAAGCTGAAGGGCTTCATCGAGAAGCGCCGCGAAGCCATGCGCGGCGCCGCCGCCGATTGGGGCCTCGCCGAGGCGCTGGCGTTCGGAACCCTGGTGCTCGACGGCAAACCGATTCGGCTCACAGGCCAGGATTCGAGCCGCGGTACATTCACGCAGCGGCATGTCGAATATGCGGACGCTGAGAACGGCCGCCACTACACGCCTCTGCAGCATCTGTCACCCACGCAAGCTCGCTTCGAGGTCTACGACAGCCCGTTGAGCGAATACGCGACGATGGGTTTTGAGTTCGGCTACACCACCGCCGATTGCTCCGCGCTTGTTTTGTGGGAGGGCCAGTTCGGCGATTTCGTCAACGGCGCGCAGATCATGATCGACCAGTTCATCTCGACGTCGGAAGCGAAGTGGGGCCAGCCAAACGGCTTGGTTATGCTACTGCCGCACGGCAACGAGGGGCAGGGTCCCGAACATACCAGCGCGCGCATCGAGCGATTCCTTCAGCTTTGCGGCGAAAGCAACATGCAGGTCTGCAACTGCTCGACGCCCGCGCAGTACTTCCACCTGTTACGGCGTCAGATGCTTGGCGGCGCCGACGGGCGCGGTGTGCGCAAGCCGCTCATCCTGTTTACGCCGAAGAGCATCCTGCGGCACCCGCGCGCAATTTCGCCCTTGGCTGATCTCGCGTCGGGTTCGTTCCGCGAGATTCTTGCGGAAGGCGTCGCGGATCCGTCCGCGATCAACAAGGTCCTCGTGTGCAGCGGCAAGATATACTACGATCTGCTCGCCGCTCGCGAAGAGCGCAAAGCGAATCACGTCGCGATTGTCCGCGTCGAACAGATCTATCCCTTCGCGGCGGATCAGTTCGCCGCAGCGCTCGGCCTCTACCCGGTAACGGCAGAGGTCGTCTGGGTTCAGGACGAATCGCGCAACATGGGCGCGTACCGTTTCATCGCGGATCGCGTTGCGCCGATTCTCAAAGCCAGCAGCCGCGATCTGCATTATGCGGGACGGCCCGAAAGCGCCAGTCCAGCGGCGGGTTCGTTGAAGCGGCATCAATACGAACAGGCGAAGCTGATCGAAGAGGCATTCGCGCCAATGACGCTCCCGAAGCCGCGCACGCGGCTCGTGCGGCGCAAGCGGCAGGGCTAGCGAAGACTCGTTAGCTTCAAATCGGATCGCCCGGCGTGGTCTCGGGAGTCGGTAGCGGAGCACCCAGGAGCGCACTTACCCCGCAGCCACCGGAGCCGCCGCCAGAATCTCTTCCGCCATTTGCCCGAACTTCTCGAAGTTCTTGCGGAACAGCCCCGCCAGATTCTGCGCTGCCGCGTCGTACGCCGCTGCGTCCCTCCAAAGCGACCGCGCATCGAGCAGGTTCGACGGCACGCCGGGAACACTGTTCGGTACCGCCATTCCGAAAACCGGGTGCGGCGTGGTTGCGACGTTCTCGAGCGAACCGTTTAGCGCGGCGTTCACCATCGCGCGCGTGTACGGCAGATTCATGCGTTCGCCGACGCCATACGGGCCGCCGACCCAGCCGGTGTTCACGAGGTAGCACTTGACGCCGTGATGCTGCATCCTCTCGCCGAGCATCTTGGCGTAAACCTGCGGATGACGCGGCAGGAACGGCTCGCCGAAGCAGGCGCTGAACGTCGCCGAAGGCTCTTTGCCCATGCCCCGTTCGGTACCGGCAACCTTCGCAGTGTATCCGCTGAGGAAGTGATACATCGCCTGTTCCGGAGTCAGCCGCGAAATCGGAGGCAGTACGCCGAACGCATCCGCCGTCAGGAAGATAACTGTCTTCGGATGAGCGCCAATGCCGGGAATCACGGCGTTATCGATGAAATTCACGCGATACGCTGCGCGCGTATTCTCCGTGATTTCATCCGAATCAAAATCGAGAAGCCGCAGGTTCGGCTCCATCGCGACGTTCTCAAGCACCGTGCCAAAGCGGATCGCGTTCCAGATCTGGGGCTCGTTTTTCTGCGATAGCTTAATGCACTTGGCGTAGCATCCACCTTCGAAGTTGAAAACGCCCGTGTCGCTCCAGCCGTGCTCGTCGTCGCCGATCAGGCGACGCAGCGGATCCGCCGAGAGCGTCGTTTTCCCAGTGCCCGAAAGCCCAAAGAACAGCGCGACGTCGCCGCTCTCGCCGACGTTCGCCGAGCAGTGCATCGGCATGACGTTCTTGAACGGCAGCAGGTAATTGAGAATCGTGAACACGCTCTTCTTCATCTCGCCCGCGTACTCCGTGCCGGCGATGATCACGATCTTGCGCTTGAAGTTGATGACGATGGAGGTCTGCGAACGCGTGCCGTCCTTCGCCGGATCGGCATAAAACGTCGGCGCGAAGAACAGCGTGAACTCCGGTACGTGCTCTTCTGTCGCTTCCGGGTTCGGGCGCACGAACAACTGGCGCGCGAACAGGTTGTGCCAGGCGCGATGCGTGATCACGCGAATCGGTAGCGTGTAGGCAGGGTCTGCGCCACCAAAGCAATCCTGCACGAAAACATCCTGCCCCTGCCAGAAGGCCAACATGCGATGGTACAAGCCGTCGAACTGCTCCTCCGTCATCGGCTGATTCACCGACCCCCAGTGCACCGTGCTCTCGGTGCCTGCCTCCCGGACGATGTACTTATCCTTAGGAGAACGGCCGGTAAACTGGCCGGTGCGGACCACAAACGCGCCGCCCGATGCCAACGTTCCTTCATGGCGCTGCAACGATTTCTCGATCAGTTGCGCGGTTCCTAGGTTCCAATAGGCCGTTTCAAGATTGGTCAGCCCGTGTTGGGACAGATCGTATCGGCTGGGACGAACTCCGGCGTTTTGCATAGGGTTAATCTTCGAGTTTATCACGCGTCCCCCGCTTTCCTGGCGGCGCGGCTATCATTGGAATATGCATTCTCCGCGAGCGCTTCTTCCGCTCGCCGCCCTCATCGTTTGCTCCGCCGCGCCGGCGCAGGTGATCGAGTTCGACTCGGGCGGTCTGAAGTTCAAGACCCTCACGCGCAACGGCGTCACCGTGATGTTCGCCAGCCTGCCGACGCAGGTCCGCGACTACGCGATTCTGCAGATTGCCGTCTCGAATGGATCGAAGATTCCCTGGACCATCAAACCGGAGGATTTTACCTTCGTTCGTGCCGATGGCCAGCGATTCTCCGGCTCCCGCGCGAGCGCGGTGGTGCAGACGCTGATCGACCATGGTGGCCGCAACGACGTCGTCAAGCTTGTGAACGCCTACGAAGCTAGCGTCTTCGGCAACACGCGCATGCGCTCGACCAACGGATATGAATCGCGCCGTCAGGCCGCGCACGCGGAAATTGGGTCGAACCGCATCAAAGCCGCCGCCGCTGCGTCTGCCATCGCCCTCGTACCTACCAAGCTGAAGCCCGGCGAATCCACGGACGGCGCGGTGTTCTACACAACCTCCGGCAAGCCTCTCGGCGCTGGGCAACTCTTCGCGAACATCGCAGGCGAGCGCTTTGCGTTCGACGTCGAAACGATCTCCGGCACCCGCTAATCCCGATTCCAGGCGCAAATCGGCGTTCGCGTGCTATCCTACAGGGAGTTATGTCGATCCCGAATGTAAAGCGCTATCGAATTACGAGCCCGGATGGTGCGCAGACCGCGACCCTGATGGCCGTCCTCCCAAAAGATCTTGACGTCAACGCCTACCTGCAGGACGCCGCTAAGCGGTTTGACTGGAAGGCCCACCTCGAGGCCCACCAGCGTCAGTTCAAGGTCCGCGTCGGTCAGCAGAAACAGCAGAAGAAGAAGTAATCGCGGCGAGCCAACGGCTCGCTTCGGCTTCGCGCACGGTATTGAATGCGCCGCGTTGTTTGAGGAAGGCTCCTCGATCCCGCGGCGCATTTTCATTTTCGGTTCAGTCTCTCCATGCACGAACTCGCCATCTTTCACCGGACCGCGTTTCTCGTGACAGCCGCGCTGCTGCCCATCATCAATCCTCCGGGAGCCGCGCCCATTTTTCTGTCGATGACCGAAGGCATGGATTCGCGCCTGCGCCGCCGCATGGCAACCCGCGTCGCCATTCATTGCCTGATCCTGCTTATCGTCGCCATGTTCATCGGATCGTATGTGCTGGCGTTCTTCGGAATCTCGCTGATGGCTGTGCGGATCGGTGGCGGACTGCTCGTCATGGCCAGCGGCTGAAAGCTGTTGAACACCGAAGAATCCGATGCCCCACGCCGTTACGCCGCCGCACGTGTCGGAGGCCCGGCTTGCCAGCCGCGCCTTCTACCCGTTGACCTTCCCGCTTACCGTTGGACCCGGATCGATCTCCGTCGCGGTCGCCCTCGGCGCGACGCTGCCAGCGCCCGGCGTTTCGCTGTGGATGAAGATGCTCGCCAGCTTGCTTGCAGTCGGCGTCGTCGCGCTGGCTGTCTGTCTCAGCTTGCTCTCCGCGCCGAACCTGCTACGGCTTCTGGGCGACACCGGCATGACGGTTTTGCTTCGCATGTCCGCCTTCATTCTGCTGTGCGTTGGCGTGCAGATCCTGCTCGGCGGCATCGAAGGCTTCGTGCGCTCGCTCGCGCCCTGACTCTACAGCCGGGCTTTCAGGACGCGGAGCGCCTTCAGGCCTTCCGACGCGATCTCCGGATCCGGATCTGCGGCGACCGCCTGCAATGGATCGAGTGAATCCTCGCCGCCGGACACCGCCAGAACCTGCGCCAGTTGGCTTCGCTCGTCCTTCGAGCCTTGTTTCAAGACCGGATAGATCGCTTGGCGGATCTCCGCGCTTTGACACAACTCCGTCAGGAACGCGCGCGCCACACCGCGCCACGCCTTCAGGTTCAGCGTGTTTACGAGATACCGCAGCGCGCTGAACTCCGCGAAATCCATGTCGCCGGCGGCGACCACGGCGAACGCAATCGATAGCCGGGGGTTCTGCTTTCGCTCGTCGGCGAACGCCTTTTCTAGCATCGGCCGGTCCGCCGGATTCTTCAACCGCGCATAGCCTTCCGCCGCCGCCGCGCGCATCGCATCGTCTTTGTCGATGAAGTACCGCGCGAGCACAGGCCGATTCTCTTTCACCGCCAGCATCGCGAGCGCCGTCAGCGTTCCGCGGCGGACGCGCGCCGAACTTGCCCGATCCAAAACGTCGCGCAAATCAGCGGCGGCCAGCTTGTTCTGCAACAGTCCCGTGGTCTCGATGGCCGCCATTTGTACCTTCTCATCCAAATCGCGCAACAGGAATTGCAGCCGCGCGCCGGCTGCTGGCTCGCGCATCTTCTGGAGAGCCATGATCGATTCGTAGATTAGTCCAGTGTCCTTCGAGCGCAACGCCACGTAGAGCGAATCGATCGCCGCCTTCCCCCGCAAAACGCCGAGCGCTCGAGCCGCATTCGCACGGCCATCCATACTGACTGCACCTCGCACAAGAGCGCCCAGAGCAGGCGGGATCTCGGGCAGCACCTCGATCGACGGATCGATGATGACGTCGCACTGCTCGTTGAATTTCGCTTTGATCGTCGAGCCGATGCGCTGCAGCGAGCCGCTCAAGCCGCCCACCTTTACGTAGCCCGGAACATAGAAATTGACGATGCCATCCGTCGCGCGAATTTGAATCTCGGCGTCGTTGTCGCGAGTCGCTTGGATCAAGTGCTCGAGCGTGGATCGGCCGCCAATCGCGACAATCGCCTTCACGGCCTCTACCCGCACAATGGAGTCTGCGTCGCTGAGGAAGGGAAGCAGCTTGGGAACTAGTTCTTGCGTACCCTGCTTGGCGTAGTCGCGGACAGCCTTGGCGCGCTGGCGCGCGTCGCCGGGAGTTTCCTGGGCAAGAAGGCTAGCGCACGCCGCGGCTACGAGGAAGAGTCTCATCATTAAGTAAGACTATCGCCACCCGATTTTGGTTGCCGGCGGCACACCTGTTAATGAACGCTGCTGCTCGCCAGTTTGCCGTTAATGAGGACGCCTACGCAGTGCGACGCGTACTCGAACGGGTCGCCATCGTACATCGCCAGATCCGCGTCTTTGCCCGTTTCGATCGAACCCACGCGTTTGTCGATGCCGAGCAGCTTCGCCGCATCCAGAGTCACGCTGGCCAGCGCCTGCTCGAACGTCAGGCCGTTCGCCGCCGCCACCGCCGCCTCGAATAACACAACGCGCGTCTTGGGCACGTAGCCCTCAAAGCCACTCTGCAGCGCAAACGGAATGCCCGCCGCGCGCAACTTCGCGGCATCCTCCATCGTCAGATTCTCGGTTTCGCCACCGGGCCGCGCCATCGTCGGATGAATGATCACGGGATAGCCCGCTGCCTGGATCTGCTCCATCGCCAGTTGCACTTCCGCCACTCCGTCAAGCACCAGCTTCAGGCCAAACTCTTTGCCCAGCCGGATCGCCGACGCGATGTCGTTGGCGCGATTCACCGTCACCAGCAGCGGCAGCTCGCCCTTCAGCACCCGTACGAAAGCCTCCGTGCGAATGTCCCGCGGAGCCTCTTTGCCCTTCTCCGCCTTCTCCGCTTTCGCGCGATATTCCTGCGCCTTGATCAACTCCGCACGCAATAACGCGATCGCCTTCGCGCGACTGCCCGGCGTCCGGGTGTCGCGCGCACCGTCGCCGAGAGTCGCCGCTACCATGGCGGCCGGCACCAGTGCCTCTTCGGCTGTTTTCGCGTCCGTCTTGATAATCATCGTCTGGCCGGAAACCAGAATGCCCGGGCCGTGCCCGGTGTGCAGCGTCGTCACGCCGAAACTTCGCACCCACTCGATCAATCGCTCGGCTGGGTCGAATGCATCAACGGCCCTCAATTCCGGCTGCATCGGAGCGCTGCGCTCGACCTGATCCTGATCCTGCGGCTGATTCAGGTAGCCTGTCAGCCCGATCACGGTATGCGCGTCAATCAGGCCGGGCGTCACTACCTTCGCGCGATAACTCTTATAGTTCGCCGGAATCGCTAGCTGCGCCGCCGGACCCACGCGCTCAATCTTGCCGTCGCGCACCAGGACAACTCCATCGCGAATCGGCGTGCCGGCCATCGTGTAGACCATGTCGCCCCGGACCGCGATCTGCGCCGGCGAGGTCACCGCTGCGGCGATCAAGGCCGCGCTCAAAATCGTCGTTCGAATCACGCTGCTCATTTCTCCCACTCGTCCGAATGCATGTCGCCATCGTCGTGGCTCGCGCCCACGCCGCCCACCGCATACACGCGATCTTTCGGGTTGTTTCGATTGAACACGCGAACGCCGTCAATCCATGTCTCGATCACTTTCGTGTACGTACTCAGCGGATCGCCGGATAGCAGAATGAAGTCGGCGTCTTTGCCCTTCTCGAGGGATCCGATCCGCGAATCGAGTTCGAGAATCTTCGCGTTCGCCATCGTCAGCCCGTACAACGCCTTCTCGCGCGACATGCCAGCGCGCACGCTGATCGCCGCGGCGCGAAGAAAGAAACGCGAATCTGTCACGCCGTCGTCGGTGTGAAATCCGACCACGACTCCGGCCTTCTCGAGCGCCGCGCCGTTCTCAAGTGTCGAATCCTTCGTCTCCAACTTCCCGCCCGGCGAGTCGATCACGATCAACGAAACCGGCACCTTGGCTTTGGCGATCTCTTCCGCCACCATCCACGCGTCGCTTGTATGATGCAGAACCACTTTGAAGCCGAACTCCTTCTGCAGCCGCAGCACGGTCAGAATGTCGTCGTGCCGATGCGTGTGGTGCTGCACCACGCGCTTGCCGTCGAGGACCTCCACCAGCGTCTCCATGCGGAGATCGCGTGGCGGCATCTTCGTCGCATCGCCGTTCGCAGCGCGAATCTTGTCCCGATACTCCTGCGCCTTAATGAACTGTTCGCGGACCAGCGCCGCAGCCTTCGCGCGCGTCCCCGGAAACGGAGCGGCCCGCCGTGGGTTCGTTCCGTTCGCCATTTTCAAGCCGCCCGCAATCCGGCCGTCGCCGAGCGTAATCAGGAGATCGTCGACTGTCTTGCCGTCTCGCAACTTGATGTACAGCGTCTGGCCGCTTGATAAGTGTCCGCTTCCGGGCATCACGTTCGCCACCGTCACGCCCCCGGCCTGGGCGCGCTGGATACTGGAGGCCCGAACGTTGATCGAGTCGAGCACGCGAACGTCGGGTTGAATCGGCGAACTCCCGTCGCCGCCATCCGCGCCGCCGACATGGCTGTGCGAATCGATCAGTCCCGGCATAATCACCTTGCCGGCGGCATCCACCCGCCGGGCGTTCGTAGGGATCGTGACGGAGTCAGCCGGGCCGACGGCGACGATCCTCCCCTTTTCGACCACAAGAACGCCGTTCGGAATTTCCGCGCCCGCCATTGAAATCAGCCTGGCACCGGTAAAGGCCACCGGCGGAGTCTGCGCCATGGCCAGCGATGTGACGCCCGCCAGGATCGATAGAAGCCTTGTTTTCATTGGAGTTGTGCTGCGCCAAGCGCCGCTTGGCGCAGTAGCCGATTGTACCGCAGACGCGGCATGGATCAATGTTTAACGGCAGGTGGATGAAAAAGTCGTGAAATAGCTTGTCCGAAACCGGGATTCCAGTGTACAATTCTGAGCACAGAACGAAGGGTCGTCTCCGAGCGGAGTTTGTTGGGGAAAGGGTTCCGCTCGGAGACTTTGCTGCTTTGGTAATAAGACGGACGTAACTCCCCAAAGTTTTGTTCCATCGGGAAAATTTCGCCCCAAAGTTTTTCGGCGACTCCGCTACCTTGACCGCCGCAGGAACCGGAACGCAATCTCCCGCCCGTAACCGTACTTCAACGCAATCGAAATCCAAAGCATCGCAAATGGCTCCAGGACCCGGCACTGCGATAAAGGACCGGCGTCCAGCGGCTCGAATCCCAGTTCCGCCGCAAGCGACGCTGCTACCTGCTTGGCCGCTACGTCGTCGCCGCAATAGAACATCGCCACCGCGCCGTCCGGAAACGCAGAGTTCTCCATCACGTTGTTGCCGACCGTATTGAAAGTCTTCACCACCCGCGCGCCCGGGAACCAGGCCGCGATCTGTTCCCCCGCCGAGGTGGTTGTTCCCACCGACAATCCCTGCAAGCCGGGCACCAGCGGATTCGTCGCGTCAATGACGATCTTCGCCGTCAAGTCGCCTGCAGCGCTCAGCGCCACCTGGGCTACTGCCCACGGCGTCGCGAGGACAATCACTTCGCTCGCGTTCCCCGCTTCGCCAATGGACGCCGCCCGCGCATTCGGGCCCGCCGCCGAGAGCAGCGTCTTCATGTCCGCCGACGCCGTGTTGCGAACTCCGAATACTACTGCATGACCATTGCGAGCCCAACGCGTACCCAGCGCGCCGCCGACGTTAGCGGAACCAATCACCGCGATCTTCATTCGTGTCTTGTCGCCTTTCCCCAACAGAATGGCATATCGAGCGAGAGTCTCACGTCGCACCGCGAGTTGCGTCAGGCGCGCTGTTTCCGCGCGGGAAGTGACGCGCGCATCGGCTTCGCGCCGCATCGCGTTCCGCGACATGCGCCTTGGCTCGTGCTCGAAGCGTGGGGCCGCCAGAGCCGTAACGTTCTTCGTGCTTACCATGGGGTTCACAATCCCATGGCGATCTTCGAAAGCGCTGCCCAGGTCACCCGGCGTAGTTTGCTGTTGGGCGCAACTGCGTTACCTGCGCTCGCAAGCGAACCGCGATCGCTTTTCGACGGCGCATCGACAACAGGCTGGCGCGCGGCAGGCGGCGATCGATTCCCCGCGCAGTGCTGGTCCGTCGACAACGGCTGCCTCCACGCGCTCGCCTCGAACGAAGGCCAGGACATCCGGACCGTGGCCGAGTTCGAAGACTTCGATCTTGAATTCGAATGGAAGATCGGGCCGGGAGCGAACTCCGGCGTCAAGTACCTGCTGTTCCGGGAAGACCGTAAGCGCAGCCGCGCCCGAGGCTTCGAGTTTCAAATCGCCGACGACGAAAACGAGCCCGATGCCGCCGCCCATCCCGAGTCGCGCTCCGGCGGGCTGTACGGTTTCGTCGCTCCGTCGAAGGTAGCAACACTGCCAGTCGGCCAGTTCAACACCGCCCGTATCGTGCGTCGTGGTCCATCGATCGAGCATTGGATGAATGGCGCACGCGTCGTCGCCGTGCGGCTCGACACCGATCGCTTGCGCGACCGAATGCTCGCTCGCAAGGTCCCGCTCGACCTTCCTGTACGCAGCCCCGTTGCGTTGCAGAATCACACCGGAGAAGCGTGGTTCCGCAATCTGCGTATCCGCGCCTAGAAATCGAACCCGCTACTTGCGCAGGTACGCGTCCGTGCCATCGATCCAGTCCTGGCGGGGCGGCGTGAACACGTCGGTGGCCGTCGTGTCCTCGGTAGCTTCCGCGCTGTGCGGGACGTTCGGCGGAATTACTACGGTTTCGCCCGCGCGAACAAAGACTTCTTCGGTGCCGAACCGGAACTTGAGGCAGCCCGTATGAATGGTCGAAATCTGCTCGTTCACGTGGCTGTGTTCGGGCACGACGCAGCCCTTCTTCAGTTCAAAGCAGCCCATCGTGATCGATGCGGTGTGGATCATCTTGCGCGAAACCAGCGGATTCAACTGCTCGGCGGGCATCTCATTCCAGCGGTAGGTCTTCATATTTATCCGGAATGGTAGCATGAGGCGTGCAAGAGTTCCGTTTCGAATGCCAGAAGGGCTGCACCAACTGCTGCGAGGTAGAAGGCTACGTCTATCTGACCGAAGACGACCTCAGGAACGCCGCCCGGCACAGGGGCATGACAGTGCGCGCCTTCGAGAAACAGTACGTATATCGAACAAGACATCTATTGCGCCTCCGTAAGCCGCGCGCGTCACAATGCCACTTTCTCATTGAAGGTGGATGTCAGTTGCATCCAGATAAACCGACGCAGTGCCGCTTGTTCCCGTATTGGCCGGAGAACGTCGAGACGCAGAAGGGTTGGCAACGGACCGCGAAGCACTGCCCGGGAATCGGCAAAGGGCCGCTGATCCAGATCGGCGAGGCGGTAGAGACCGCGCACGAGATGCGCATCGCGTATCCGACGCACTACCCGAAACAGTAAGAACGTCTACTGCTACGACCGGCAAAAGTGTCCACGGGCTGACTCCCGCCCGCGGGTTACGGCGGGGCATAACACCGGTCTTCAGGCACTGCAAACCATCCTTCAGCCACTCGCCAGCAAAAACGCGAACAGTCCGCCCGTTACGGGAAGTCAGACACGCGCCCGCGCGTCATGACCGCCATGAACCAGAAGGCTCGCCACCGCACAAGACAAAAAGCCCAAAATCCGAGCCGCAAAACGAGGCGCGACCGTAAGGTCGCGCGTAAAGCGGCCCAAAGGCCGTCGGGAGCGGATTCAATCCTACACAGATCAACCGCGAAGCGTCGAGGCAGCCTGTCCGTGCCGGACGCACGAAGCGAGGCCGCGGCATTCGACATCAATCACCTGTTCAAGGTGATTCATGGAGAGTCAGCGGATCCCACCAGCAGCCCGCTCTAACTCGGCCCGTAAGCGAGCGCCCCGGCTCCTCTTGAAGAACCGCATTCAGCTTGAGGATACTCGTTACCGGTCGTAGCACTAGCGCGATTTCAGAAAAAGCGTCAGCCTGCTCATCGCTTCTTCGAGAATCGGGCGCTCGGCGGCGTAGCAGATCCGAATCGACCCTTCTCCGCCTTCTCCGAACGCAACCCCAGGGGCCAGACCGACGCGCGTCTCCATTAGGATCTTCTTGCAGAATTCGAACGAGTCCGTCACGCCTTCGATCTTCGGAAACAAATAGAACGCCCCTTCGGGCTTCGGCACCGTTACGCCCGGAACCTTCCGTAAAGCAGCGAGGCAGAAGTCGCGATTGCCGCGCATCGTCGTGAGCATCTCGGCGACCGTGGCTTCGCCCCACAGCAGCGCGGTCTCTCCCGCGCGCTGCCCGAAGCTCGGCGCGTGCGAAATGATGAATTCGTTGAGCTGCGTCGCCTTCGCCGCGAGGTCCTTCCGCGCCACCAACCAACCCAGGCGCCAACCGGTCATGCACCACGCTTTGGAGAACGACTGCACGACCATCACAGCGTCATCGCGGTTTGCTTTGGCAAGAATGCTCGGGACTGGCGGCGCGGTCTTGGGCGGCGGCGCTGGATCCGGATACACCAGCCGCTCGTAGACTTCGTCCGCAAGCAGCCAGATGCCGTGCCGGCGCGCGAAGTCGAGCAGTTTGTCTTGATCTTCTGAAGTCGCCACCCAGCCGAGCGGATTCGAGGGCGACGTATAGACCAGTAACTTCGTCCGCGACGTCACTGCCGCTTCGAGCGCGGCGTAGTCGATGATGTAGCGGTCGCCCTCGAGAATATGCGGCACCTGCTTCACCACCGCATTCGACATCGCGATAATCGCGCTCGCATTCGGCCAGCCAGGAGTGAGGCAGATGGCTTCGTCGCCCGGATCGAGCACGCAGCGGATGCCGACGTGCAGCGCTTGCACCCCGGAGGCGGTGACGACGATTTCTGACGTTGGATCGAGAGCGACTTTGTGGAGTTCCTCGTAGTAGCGCGCCAGCGCCGTGCGCAGCGACGGCAGTCCCGCGTTCTCCGTATAGAACGTGTAGCCGTCCGCCATGGCTTTCTGCGCGGCTCGCTTAATAAAGTCGGGTGTCGGGACGTTCGACTCACCAAAGTAGAGCTTGATTACGCCGTCGATTCCCATCGCGATCTCGGCGAGTTCGCGAATCCGGGAGTGGGGTACGGCAAGGGCGGATGAGGCAAGCGCGGCGGGCATGAAAGTTCAGTTTAGCGTATGGGTCGCGGAGAGAGTCCGGGGACTCGCTTGGACTGGGACGATCGCGATGTCCGTTCCCCTGACGGTTCTTCGATTCCGGAGCCCCCCCACGAGTTCCTTACAAGCAAGAAACCGCGAACAGCCTGCCCGTTACGGGAAGTCCCAGACGCGTCGACTCGTCATGACCACCGGAAACCATCAGCGAAACAGCAGGTCAAGCAAAAAGCGCCAAATCCGAGCCGCGACCAAAGCGGCCCGAAGGGCCGCGTCGGGAGCGGATTCAATGGTGCCCGTCTCAAACGTGAAGCTTTCGAAGGTGCGCGCGCAGTAAGCGCTCGCCCCGCGAAGCACCAAAGAATTGCGGAATTCGGAACGAACAACTTACAGGGTCGCCGGGGGAGAGTGAGCGGATCAGGCCTAGAGACATCTGCGAATGGCTTCGCGCTTGCTACCATTCCCTCTTATGGTTCTCTCGGACATCGACATCAAGCGCTATATCGCGGAAGGCAAGATCCGCATCTCGCCGGAACTGCCGCCGGAACAGTTCGGAAGTTGCTCCGTCGATTTCCGGCTCGGCAACACGTTCAACATGTTTGAGCACAGCCGCCATGCGTTCATCGATCTGCGCGAGAAGGTCGCGATCCAGGATCTGATGAGCGAGGTCGTCGTAGCCACTGGCGACGCCTTCATTCTGCAACCGCATGAGTTCGTCCTCGCGATCACCGAGGAGACGTTAGAGCTTGACGACGATGTCCTGGGGCGCCTCGAAGGCCGATCAAGCCTGGGCCGCATCGGGATTATCGTCCACGGCACAGCGGGGCTATTCGATCCCGGCTGGCAGGGCAAGGCAACTCTCGAACTCAGCAATCTGGGCCGCATGCCAGTGGCGCTGTATCCGGGAATGCGGATTTGTTCGTTCACCTTCGAACAACTTTCGACCAGAGTTTCCGTGCCCTATCGCCTGAAGCCAGGCAACAAGTACGCGGGCCAAACGAAGCCGCTCGCAAGCAAGCTGGCGAGCGAAGTGAGCAATCAGCCTAAGTAGTCCGCCTCCCGATTCGCCTGGCAGCGATGCACGGCAGAATCGCCCGGCAGCGATGCCGATATAATCAAGGCCCATGCGACTCCTGGCTCTCTTCTGCTTTTGCATTTCCGCGTTCGCGCAGAGCGGGACTCCGCCCGTTGTCCTAAAAGCGGCTCGCCTGTTCGACGGAAGGAGCGAGACGCTGCTCGCGCCGGCCATGATTCTGGTGCAGGGCGACCGGATTCAGGCTGTGGGCGCCAGCCTTGCCGTACCGGCCGGAGCTACAGTGATCGACCTCGGCGATGCCACCCTGATGCCGGGCTTCCTCGATGCGCACACGCATCTGGCGATGGAGTATCCCGTCGACTTCAACCAAACCGATCTCGACGGATTACGGCTGACGGTGGCCGAGCGCACGCTCCGGCGCATTCCAGATGTGAAGGCGACGTTGATGTCGGGATTCACAACGGTTCGCGATGTGGGCGCTGGCGACTTCATTGATGTGGGATTGCGTAACGCGATCAACCGGAAAGTGATCCCTGGGCCGCGCATGTTGGTCGCCGGGAATGCAATCGGCACCACAGGCGGCCACTGCGACAACTTGGCTGGTTTTCGATTTAACTTGTTTGGGCGCGAATCGGGAATCGCGGATGGCGTGGCGGATAGTCCGGCCGAGTTCCGCAAGGCGGTGCGCTATGCCGTCAAGTATGGCGCGGACGTGATCAAGACCTGCGCCACGGGCGGCGTTCTTTCGCCCACCGATGAAGTCGACACACCACAATTAACGCAGGAAGAACTAAACGCACTCGTCGACGAAGCGCACGCGCTAAAAAAGAAGGCAGCCGCGCACGCACACGGCGCGGAAGGCGCAAAACGCGCGATCCGTGCCGGGATCGATTCGATCGAGCACGGAAGCTTTCTCGATAGTGAGGCGCTCGATCTGATGAAGCAGCGCGGCACCGTGTTGGTGCCGACGCTGATGGCGATCAAGGGTCTGCGCGAGCGCATCCGCGGCGGGATCTATCTGCCTCCGGCAATGAAGACCAAGGCGGAAGCCGCGATGGCTGCCATCGAGAATGCGGTGCGCATGGCGGTGGCGAAGAACGTCAGGATCGGCCTGGGCACCGATACTTCCGTGTTCCCCTATCCGCGCGCCGCCGAGGAATTTGCCGAGCTCGTTCGCTATGGCCTGAAGCCGATCGACGCGTTGCGTGCGGGGACCTCGGTGGACGCGGAACTGTTCGGCCTCGCGGATAAGGTGGGCATGTTGCAGGCCGGAAAGCTGGCTGATATTGTCGCGGTCCCCGGAAATCCGCTATCCGATATCAGGGTGACCGAGAAGGTCTTTTTCGTCATGAAAGACGGCGAAGTCTTCCGGAACGACAAGCGATAGGCCACTTTGGCCAAACCGGGCATTCCCGCGAATCCCTGCAATCCGCGCAGGCAACTGCTGTCAAGCCGCTTGCGCAACCACGCGGCGCACGGATACCATCACTCTAATGTCACGGTCAATTGTCCGCCGCGGATTTCTCCGCGCCACCCTCGGGGCCTGCTGGACCGGAGCCTCGTTGCTCGAGCAATCCGTTCTCCGTGCCGCCCAGGCGCGCGGCCAGGCGAACCCCGGTCTGCCAAAACTCTTCGACTTCAACAAAGTCGCCGACGGCATCTATCACGCCGTCGCCAAACCACGCAGCATCGTCAACTGCAACGCGGTCATCTTTGAACAATCGAACGGCATTCTGATCGTTGATACGCATTCGAAGCCCTCCGCTGCTGTCGCGCTCGTCTCGCAGATCCGCGCCGAACTCACCACCAAGCCCGTTCGCTACATTGTGAACTCGCACTTCCATTGGGATCATTCGCAGGGCAACACCGCCTACCGCCGTATCGCGCCACAAGCCGACCTCGTCTCAAGCGAACCCACGCGTCGCCTTATCGCAGACCTCGGTGCCGAGCGCATCGCCCGATCCGTCGACGAAGCCAAGAAGAATCTCGAAGGCTACAAGACCTCGCTCGCCGCTGCCAAATCGGCCGAAGAAAAAACGTATTTTCAGAACGAAATCACCCAAGCCACCGATTTCATTCGCGAGATGCAGAGCGTCAAGCCGGAGCTCCCGAACGTCACCTTCACCGATGACCTTCTGATGCACGACAAATCGCAAGAGTTGTATCTCGCCTTCCGCGGTCGCGGTCATACCGCCGGCGACGTCGTCGTCTTCAGTCCGTCGCGCAAGGTCGTATCGACCGGCGACCTGCTGCACGGCTTCCTGCCCTACATGCTCGATTGCTATCCCTTCGAATGGAACCGCACGCTCGTCAAAGTCGCACAGCTCGACTTCATCCAGGTCTGCGGCGGGCACGGCGATGTTCAGCAAGGCAAGACGCGCCTCTACCAGAAGGGAACGTTCGTGGAAGAGGTCGCGGACGCGATCCGCGATGCGCGCGGAAAAGGTAAGACGGTCGAGCAGCAACAAGCCAGCATCACCGTCGCCTCATTGAAGTCGCTCACGCGCGACGGCTACGTCGATTTCTTGCGCGATTCCTACGGGCGTCACTCGCCAGTCCCCGCCGCCCTCCGCAAAGGCGACCCCGTAGCGCTCACGCTCCGCGGCATCATCGCCGACACGAACATCGCCCTCGACCGAAAAGCGTAGGCTGGATAGAGGCGAATAGAAGCGAATGAGCAAGCCACTCCTCGCCCCGGATACCGGCACGGAATCGTTTCAGGAAAAGCACCACGCGCCGCTCTTCCACGTCGTCTTGCTCGACGACGACGAACATTCCTATGACTACGTGGTCGAGATGCTCGAGGCGCTTTTCTTCTGCTCTGCCCAGCGCGCCTTTGAGCATGCCGTCGAAGTCGACACCAGCGGCCGCACCATCGTGATCACCTGCGAACAGCCCCAAGCCGAGTTCGCACAGTCGCAAATTCACAACTACGGAGCCGATTGGCGCATGCCGCGCTCAAAGGGTTCCATGTCGGCCGTGCTCGAGCCCGCCGGATCCTAATGGAGTGCGGCGCATATTCTGAGCGGATCCAATCACATGTCGGTTCGGTCTAACGCACTGATACCACCGAACCGCGACCGTCAGGAACGGTGAAACAATCGCCCTCTCGCCATCAAAGAACCGCGAACGAAGTGAGCGGATCTCCCCCCGATCGACAGTGCCCCATATAGTCCCGCCCTTGTCAGTGCGCGGGGTTCGCCGAGGCTCGACCGTAAGGTCGCGCGTACAAGATCAAATACAGTCTGCGCCCGGTTACGAAGTGAGCGGATCTCGCCCATATGACAGCGCCCGATGTAACCCGCCCGTGTCACGGAGCGGACATGCTACCGCGCAGGATTTGAGCCGCAGTGCACTCTCGCTTCCGCCGAAACGTCCACGCATCCTATCGTCTACACTAGACTCCGATGCAAACCCCAAAGATCGCACTCGTCACTGGAGCCTCCCGCGGCATCGGCCGCGGCATCGCGGCCCGCCTCGCGAAAGATGGCATGAAGATCGTTGTGAACTATGCGCAAGCGAAAGACGCCGCCGATTCCATCGTGCGCGAGATCGAAACCGCCGGCGGATCCGCCGTCGCCATCCAGGCCGACGTCAAGAATCGCGACCAGGTCAACGCGATGTTTGAGAAAGCGGCCAAGGCATTCGGAGACATCGACGTCCTCGTCAACAACGCCGGCGTCGTCGCCAAGGGCGACATCGAAGATTTCGACTACAGCGCCATGGGCCCTATGCGCGAGATCAACGTCGACGGAACCGTGTACTGCGCGCGCGCCGCCTATCCCGCCATGAAAATGAAAGGCTGGGGCCGCATCATCAACATCACGTCAATTGCCGGCCACGGAACGACCGCCGCTGGAACCACATTCTACGCGGCAACAAAAGCCGCTGTCATCGCCCTGACGCGCCGCTTCGCCATGTCGCTCGGGCCGCACGGAATCACCGTCAACGCAGTCGCGCCCGGCTTCGTGGTCACCGATATGTTGAAGGACAGCTTCGGCGGCGGCGAGTTCGAAAAGGTCCGCGAAGTGATGTCCGCTCGCTGCATGATGCGCCGCCTGGGTGAGCCCGAAGACATCGCGCACGCGGTCTCGTTCCTAGCCTCCGAGCACGCCGGCTTCGTCACCGCGCAAGTCATCACCGTCGACGGAGGCCGCATGGACTACATCGGACACAGCTAATCCAGAGGGGCGGCAACCGCGGACAAGCGTGCTACGATCTCCGCAACCACCATGTCCGCGCGCGCTTCGATCTCGGCCTTCGTCTGATCCTGAATCGGATGCGCGACGCAGACGGGGTCGAGGTCACCGCGGCCGAGCGCCGTCGCTTGAATCCGCGCCGCCGTACGGAACTCCGTAGTCGCTACCGCAATCGCGGGAATGCCAAACGCTTCAATTCGAGTCGTATCGTGCAAACTGCACGTTGTGCAGGACCCTCAATCGGCGAGCGCTTCGACCAGCGCATCCGGAGCTGCTGCGCGAATCTGCGCCAGCACAGCTTCCGGCGCCGGCTTCGCGAACGTCGGCTTCTTAAATCGCAACACTTCGGCCGCGCCGCGTTCTTTCAACAACGCCGCAAGGCGATTCAGAAACACATCCCCGCCGGGTTTCGAGATGTCGAGCAACCCGATCCTCTTGCCCGCAATCGCGTCGATGCGCGCGGCCGCAACCGCGACATCGTGCCGCACTTCGTTCATTGGATTTACGAGGATCGTTCCCATATCGAAAGAGTGTATCCGATTCGGCTGAACCGCGGTTCAGCCGAATCCCATCGGCAGCAAAAGGCCGGCAGCGAAAGACCACCCGCGACGAACTCTACTTCGCCGAACGCTTACCGATCGCGTAGAGAAACTTGCCCGTGCGCAGAAACAACTGCCCGTCGGAGACAGCGAACGAACTCAGGCAGTAATCGTCGATGTTGTTCTCGGCGATCACTTCAAACTTCGGACCCGCCTTGATCACCGTCGTCAGTCCCTCTTCATTCGTGATGTAGATCTTGCCATCCGCGAGCAAAGGCGAAGCGCTGTACGTTCCTGGCTTGATGCGCTGACCGCCGTAAACTTCCTTGCCGGTCTTCGCGTCGAGGCACCACACGATGCCGCGGTCGTTAATTGAGTAGAAGTATTGGCCGTCGGTGACTGGCGTTGGCACGTCGGGGCCGTTGTCGAACTGAAAGACGCGCTGCGACTGCGTGACGTCGCCCCGCCCACCAACGCGGAACGCCTGCAGGGGTTTGACACGCGTGGGTGCGTAGACGATGCCATCAAAGTACACTGCGGACGCGACGACGCGATAGTTCGGATTGTTGTCGGGGTTGAAGCCACCGCCGCGCCACAGCTCTTTGCCGGTGGCGGGATCGTGACCCGTGATGACGTCGCCGCCGGTGATGACGATTTCGTTGGCGTTGCCGGCTTTGGCGATGACGGGCGTGGTGTAGGAGTCCGGCGATTCGCGAATCGCTTGCGTCGGGCGCTCGACGCGCCAGATGTTCTTGCCCGTCTTCGTATCGATGCGCAGCACGTAGGATGCTTCTTTCGTGCGCATGCCGTGAAGAACCTGCACGAATAACGAGTTGTCCCACAAAAGAGGTGACGACGCATAGCCCCAATTGAGACCGAAAGCACCATATTCCTTCTGCAGATCTCGCGCCCACAGTTCCTTGCCATCGAAGTCGAAGCCCTTCAGGATTCCGGTTCCGGCAATCACGTAGACGAACTTGCCGTCGGTGACGGGCGAAGGCGACGAGAGATTCTGCTTACGCATTTTCGCATTGCGGCCGCTGACGGGCCGTGTCCAAAGCACCGCGGGCTTGGCGCGATCAACGCACCAGAGTTCGATATCACCGCTATCGGGATTCAGCGCGACGTTCAGGAAAATGCGGTTGCCCCAGACAGCGGGCGTCGAACCGCTGAAGGCGGGCATCGGCAGCTTCCACGCGATATTGTCGTCGGGACCCCACTTCACAGGAAGGTTGGTCTCTTTGCTGACGCCATTCAATTCCGGACCGCGCCACTGCGGCCAGTTCTCGGCCTGCAGGCACAAGACCAGCAGAAGCGACACAGCGAGCAACATCCACGGGGCCTTGGCGGTTCTCATACCAGAAGGATACTGGACGAGGTTGCCACCTGTCTCAGTGTGCTAGTCGGCGCGCAGAGACGCAAGCAGCGGCGCGCGCCCGACCGAACGTACGGCAAGCCCGGAGGCGGCTATCGCAACGACGGGAACCGCGACCAGCAACCACGGCAGTCCGGAGGCGCTGGCCTGGCCGCGCGCCGCGATCGCGGGCGCGATGGCGAGCACAGCACACGTGACTCCCGTCACGAGGCCGCACGCGAGAAGCAACAGATTCTCGGCCAGGACGGTGACGTTGAGGTCGCGCGTCTCGAATCCGATCGCCCGCAACAACGCAAGTTCGCGCCGCCGCTCGAGCACATTGCGCAGCAGCACCGCGGCAAGGCCTATCGTGCCGAGCAGAAGTCCAAGTCCGCCGAGCACCTGGAACGTCGACAAATACGTGTTCTCCACGCGATGATACCCGGCGATCTTCTCGACGGTTGACGTTGCGTCGAAACCGTAGTCCGAAAGCGTTTCCTCAAGTTTCGTCGAAAGCTTTTCGGCCTGCGCCTGCGGCGCCTCGACGAGGAACACGCGAAAGCCCTGTTGCTCCGGGAAGGCGCGAAGGAAATTCGCCTCCGAGACAATGAGCTCACTTTGGAAAATGCTGTCGCTGAGCGCAGCCACTATGCGCAGACGCACCGGGCGATCCGATTCCGGGTCCAACACCAGCTCATCTCCCAGCTTCTTGTGGAGAACGTATTCGAGCGAGTTCGCGTCAACAGCGGCAGGAATAGCGGCCTCCGCGCGATTGAGCAATAGCCAAGGGTTCTTTCGCTCTTCGTCTGTCGTGGCGAGAGAATCGCCGAACGCGAAGCGGCCTTCTTTGAGAAACTCAGCCGTTGCGCCGAGGATGCGCGGATTGCGGGGCTCGTAGAGGTTCAAACAGCTGGCATCGTCGCCGGGGCGCAAGCGGAATCCGGTGAACGCGGCATCCTGCGCGGTGATGTTGAGCGTCTCGCGATTCGTGTTCAGGTTGTAGAAAATCGGCAGACGCGATTCGGCAATCAGCGGATAGCCGCCAGTTCCGGAGTTGCGCGCGAGCGGAGATGCGGTAGGCCGCCGGAAGGCATCGAGCGCAACGAGCAGGAACGTGGCCGACGCGATCAGGGTGATGCAGAGGATGCTGCGTGCCGGGCGATACGTCGCGTTGCGGAAGCCCAGCCGCCACAGGCTCGCATGGCCGTCGATGCCAAGCGAACTGCGATGTTGCGCCCGCAGTCTCGCCCAAAGAAAGAAGAGTGCAGCGGTCAGGAAGAGTAGCCCGCCGCCAAAGAAGCCGCCCGTCGCATCGATCTGCTTCGCAACGCTCGCGGCGAGGATCAGGCTTCCAAGCGCCGCCGCGCCGAGCGCAAGCCAATTCGCCAGACGCGTACTTGTGATCGAGGTTAGCGAGCCGCGCACGCCCATCATGAGGTCGCGCGGTGAGCTGTGCCGCAGGCTGCGGAGCGTCAGTAGAATGGTGAGCAGCGCAATCACGGCTCCCGTGATCGCGCCGATGGCGAGTGATTGCGGATTCACGTGCAGCGAGAGTAGCGATGTGCTCACCGCCTCGCGCCACACGGTCCGAAGGCCATACATCAGAAGAGCGGAGTACGCTACCGCGGCGATGGTTCCGGCGATTGTACCAATCAACGCGAGTAGCGCGCCTTCAAGAAGGAACAGCTTGCGAATGTCGGCCGCCGCGAAGCCCGTTGCGCGGAGCGTACCTATCTCACGCAGCCTTTGCTCGATTCCCAGCTGGAAGAAGAGCGACGTCAGCAAGAGTGCCGAGACCATCAGGAAGAAGCTGAAGTACGTGAAGTACTCGCCGAAGTCTGTCGATCCTTTCGCGGACGTTGCGCCTTGCTCTCGCACATTGACCACGGTCATGCCTGCGCGTTCGGGGCCTAGCTTAGATCGCAAAGCCTTCGAGAACGCCTCCGCATCGGTTGTGCCGGGAATCCGCACGGACGTCAATTTACCGAAGCGCGAAGACCACAAGGCCTGCCCAGTCTCGAGCGCCACGAACGCCTTCGGCGAAGTGCGGTACTGTTTCCAGTACGTTTCATCCTTCGGCCGGACTTTCTTGAGATCAAGCGGGAACGGCGGATCCCAATCGCCGAGCGTGTCGGCGTCGGTGATGCCGGGATACTCCGGCGTCAGATCACGATCGGTCGAGATGCCAGACATCGGTAGAATGCCGGCGAGCTGGAACTTCGCACTCCGTGTGGTCAGCGTGCCGCTGGGTTCCCAGTAGTAGTAGTCAAGCGTAACGTCTTGCTCCGACTTTGCCCCGAGGTCTGTCGCGGCCCACTCATTCAGGAAAATCGAATCGCGACCTGCGGCCTTCGGTAATTGCGAGGAGTCGATGGCGACGACGAGCGAGTACGGAACTTCGCGATCGCCGATGCGGATGCCGTTCGCGAGATAGCTCATCAATGGAATAGGGGCCTGCGTTTTCACTTGCTCTGATGCCGCCTTCACGGCATCGAATAACGAATCGCTGATGGCGGTGGATTCTGATTCGACGCTCAAGGAATTCGCCTGGGGAATCGTCCGAACGCGGATGCCGAGGTCGGCAAGGGTCACGCGCTGGCGGAGGGCGGAAAGCGGCGAAGCGCCATTCGCGAGCAGGACGTTGACCTTGCCTTGCTGTTGCAAATCGCGTTGGAGGCGGCGCAACGGAACGAAGACCGCGCGAACCGGGCCTTGCGTCGGACGAAGCGAAAACTCGCCGAGATGCGCGGCGTCGAGAATCGCGCCAACTTGAACGCGAATCACACGCGTCGAGTCGTCCTTGCGTCCGTGCATCGATTCCTTCGCAATCGCGGACGGCTTCTCAACGCGGATGAGAATCGTATCGCCAATCTTCGCGCCGATCTCCGACGCGAGCGCGTTGCTGATCTGGGCGTCTGAGCCGGCGTTGGTATCCGGCGCAAGGCCGTGAAACTTCCAGAAACGATCGTCGATGCCGTAGACCTGCGCGCTGCTGGCGCGCTTACCGGCATCGTGCACCGCGACGGCATCGAGCGCGATCAACGGCGCGGAAGACGGGACATCCTTCGCGAGAGCGTCGCGAAAGAACAGCATCGTCGAGACGACGTAATCGGTTCGGCCCAGGCGCTGCGCGACGAGCTCGCGCAGACTGCCTCGCACGGAGTCGCCGACCAATAGCGCACCGGAAAGAACAGCGACGGCAGCCGCTACTCCAAGCACCACTGCTACGTTCGCGCGTGCGTAATGCGCCAAGTTTCGGCGAGCGAGTGGCGAAAGTTGCATCCCTTACAGGATATCCGCTACGGCGGTGGCCTCTGCTTTTTCGCCCCAGCCCTTCTTCGAAGATGGCCGCCAGCCGGAGATTGTGAGGTCGACCTTCTCTCCGCGAAAGACAACGCCTTCTGCCTTGAGGCGAAGGCGCTGTTCGATACCGGAATCACCAGGTATGCGAATCGCGCCGCCAGCACCGAGCACGCGATGCCACGGAATCGCCCGCGATTGCGTTTGCAGCGCCCACGCCACTTGCCGCGCGGATCCGGGGAAGCCCGCGACTTCGGCCACCTGTCCGTAGGTTGCGACTTTGCCCTTGGGAATACGCGCGATCACTCTCCGGATCTCGGCCAGCACGACCGCTCAGAATATCACGTTGATGATCTCGTCGCCGTTCGCAGCAGCGCGGCTCATCACATGCAGATTGTTGCGCTCCCGATCATGAAACCACATGCCGGGTTTCAATGATCGCCGGTCGAGAACTTGGGTGTACGTGGACGTCGCGTCGTTCACTGTCTTCGGCACACCGTAGTGATGCGCGACCCATTCGCACACACGATCGATCTTCGCCTCGGACTCAAAACGCAGGATGTCGCCAAGGATCGGGTTTGCGTGGAACTGCGAAATGTCAGAGCGCTCCGGCTCCCATAAGAAAAACTCGCTCCCGAGCTTCGGAAAGTAGTGCAGTTCGAGGGTGGCGCCATTCGCGATCGGCACGAGAGAACCGTTCTTCGCGAAGACGGGAATCGAATCAGGTGACACGTCGACGGAGATGCTCTGGCGTCCTTTGTATTCCCGGTTTGTTCGAAGATCTGTCCAGATCCCCATCGGCAGGTAGACGCTCCGGAGTTTGTCCTCCGAGAGAATCGGCGCGACGAGTAGTTCGTCGCCGATCAAAAACTGGTCATCGACCTTGAGTGCTTGCGGGTCTTTCGGGAACTGCAACATCAGCGGCCGGATCAACGGAAACCCCCGATCGCGCGCTTCCCGGAAGTACGTAATCAAGTACGGCTTCCACGCATCTCGCGTCGCGAGGCGCGCTGGTTGCGCCCGGGAATCGACAACGATCGGCAACAACGTGGCGAGTTGCTCGGCGCGCGATTGAACTGGCCCGGAGAACAATTGGAGATCGATGCTCGGGTAAAGAATCGCTGTCATGCTCGCACCAATGAGACGCCGGACCACATCGCGGAGAGCTTCCCACGATGTCACCGGCACATTTGCGGGTGGCCAGGATTCGCGCGGCCTCTCAGAAGGCCGCAGCACCTCCACGACTTCCGGTCCAAGGCCGTCGGGCTGGCCTTGCGCGAGCATGTGTTGCTCGAGAACTTCCTTGAGTGACGGGCCGTAATAGAACAGACGTTCCGGCGGATCCGTCGCGTTGGCTCCGGCTCGATGAAGTTCGCCATAGCCAAAGATTGAAAGCACAAAGCTATCCTCGGACCCCCAACGCAATTCGAGTGGTTTCACCGCGTCGTCTTTCAAGAGAGCGCCCGCCGTCGTGAGGATTCGCAAGTGCGCGTCCATGCGGCTGACTTCGACAATAATGTATTTGTTCGAGTAAATCAGCCAGCCTTCGCGCTCGCTCGCGGAGAAGGAGAGCGGTTCGCGATCAACCTGCACCGGAATCATTGAGCCTGTCTTCACGCGGACCCAACGAAACGTCGCGGGTGTTAACCAGTCAAGTCGTGCGGTTCCGTCGGTCAACTTAAAGAAGACAGCACCTCCACGAATGTCCGCGCTTTCGACGCTTCCGAACGCAGAGAGCGCAGTGAGGCAAAAGATCGCGATGGTCTGCTTCATGTTGTGGGCTACGCGGGTAGCTGAACCAGATGGATCAGGTTGCCGCAGGTGTCTTCGAACGCGACTACGGTGACTGGTCCCATGGTCGCGGGCTCGCCGCGAAACGCGACGCCACGCTCTTTGAGACGAAGATACTCCGCCTGAATATCGCCGGTAATAAACGCCGTTGCGGGAATGCCGGCGTCGTACAAGGCTTTCTGGTACGTCTGCGCGGGCGGGAAAGCCATTGGCTCGAGAACCAGTTCAACTCCATTCACACCTTCGGGCGAAACGACGGTGAGCCACCGATGAGGTCCCATGGGAATATCCTCCTTCTTCGTGAAACCTAGCTTCGCCGTATAGAAATCGAGCGCTCCTTGCTGGTCGTCCACAAGAACGCTTGTCAGTTTGATCTGCATAAATCGCTCCTACCTAGAGGAGAAGCATTTTCTCTTGCATCGCGCCCGTGACGCGCGCACCGCGATCCTCGATGAACATGTTGATCTCGGAGCGCACGCCGAACCTTGGAAGATAGACGCCCGGCTCGATGGAGAAGCACGTCCATGGCGTAACGCGACGCTCGTCGTGGGTCTCGAGATTGTCCATGTTTGCGCCCGCGCCATGCACTTCCGTGCCGATCGAATGGCCAAGGCGATGGACAAAGTAGTCGCCGTATCCGGCAGCGCTGATATGCCCGCGCGCCGCGTCGTCAACTTCGAATCCATGGAGCGGCTCCCCGGCGGCGCAGGCGTTCTTCACGCGAGCGATCGCCGCGTCGCGGCCGCCCGTGACGACATCGAAGATCTTCTGGTACTCCGCAGGCGGCGCGTCGCCGCAGAACGCGGTCCACGTGATGTCGTAATAGACGGCGTCGGGCTGATCGAGCTTCGCCCAAAGATCGATCAGTACGCAATCCCCGCGGCGGATGGGCTTCCAGACCTCGGCGGAGGGCTCGTAGTGCGGGTTCGACGCGTTTTCGTTCACTCCGACAATCGGACCGTGATCCGTGATCATGCCCTTCACCGTGAATTGACCGCGAATGAACTGCTGCACTTCGAATTCGTTGACTTCCGCGCCGGCGCGCGTCTTTTCACGAATCAAAGCGAACGCGTCCTGAAGGACGTGATCAACGCGACAGGCCGCTTCAAGATGACTTTCAAGTTGCGCCGCGGTCCACTTCGCTTCGAACTGCTGGATGAGGTTCGCCGCCGACACAACGTCCACGCCGCGCGCCTTGATCAACTCGACCGTCCCGGCGTCGACCATCGACAGCGTAAAGATGGCGCAGTTCGGTGAGTATTGCATTGCGACCGTTTTTGCTCCGCGTAGCAACACGTCTAGCTTGTCGACCTGCGAACCCCAGCTCGAATATAGGTCATGCGCGCCAGGTAGGCCAAGCAGCACCTCCGCTTCGATGCGATGCATCAGCCCGCGTGGCTCGCCATGGGCCGGAATGAAGTAATACCAGCGTCGCGTTACCGGTCCCGGCGGCTTTAACCCGAGCACCCGATACGCGAGCGGATCGCGTTGATGGTGATCAAAGAACAGCCATCCGTCGAACTTCTCCGCACGCAGCGCTTCTTGAATCGCAGCGATATTCAATTTACGCCTCCCATAAGCCGCTTCATGGACGGCACCAGCACGGTCATTAAGAGACCCAACACGATGCAGAATCCGGCGACGATGCTAAATAGAGCAACGGTAGAAAATGTTTCGTAACCCGACGCGACGCGGCCTCCGACGTAGTTGCCCGCGGAAATCGAAAGAAAAAAGACGCCCATCATGAGCCCGCCGACACGCGCGGGCGCGAGCTTCGTGAATGCACTGAGCCCAACCGGGCTCAAACAGAGTTCACCGCAGGTATGCAGGAAATAGCAAAGCGTTAGCCACAACGGACTGACTAGCGTTCCGCCGTCGCTGCGCACTGCGGCAAACACCATGACCAGGAAGCCGGCGCCAACACCAACAAGACCGAACACGAACTTCATCGGGCTCGACGGCTCGCGCGGTCCAAGCTTGACCCACAGCCAAGCGAACAAGGGCGCGAGACCAAAGATCATAAACATCGAATTGAGAGATTGATACCAGCTCGACGGGAAGTCGAATCCGAAAAGTTGATTCTTGGTGCTGCGGTCGGCGAAGAGGTTCAGGCTGGAGCCAGCTTGCTCGAAGGCAGACCAGAACAGCGCCGAAGCGATGAACAAGAAGAGGCACGCTGCAAATCGTTTTCGCTCGACAACCGTGAAGCTCTTGCTCGTAAGCAGCCAGCCGAAGACTCCGACAGTCGCAAGAATAAGGACGACGCCGCCCACGTCCGCAACCCCGGCGGCAGTCAGCGTGAGGATGCCCATCGATGACAACGCGATCGGTAGAGCGAGTAAGAAAGCGCCGGCAGCCAATCCACGCACGAGGTTGGTCCGCTGCTGGACGGCGGCAGCTTCCGATGCCGGCTTCACGGGATGCAAGCCGGCGTCACCCAAGTGTTTCGATCCGAGTTGATATTGAATCAGCCCGATGATCATTCCTACGCCAGCCAACGCAAAACCGAGATTCCAATTCACCTTCTGGCCGACCCAGCCGATCAACAAGGGCGAAAGAAACGCGCCGGTATTGATGCCCATGTAGAAGATCGAGAAACCGGCATCGCGACGCCGGTCCTCCAGCGAGTACAACTGGCCAACAATCGTGCTGACGTTTGGCTTGAGCAATCCGGTACCAAGGACGATCAGCAGAAGCCCGACGTAGAACGACACCAAGCCGTGAATTCCCAGCGAGAGCTGACCCGCGACGATCAGAATGCCGCCGTAGAGTACCGCACGGCGTTGTCCGAGAATGCGATCCGCAATCCAGCCCCCGGGCAGCCCCAAGAGATAGACACTCGACGTGTACATCGCGTAGATGGCTCCTGCCGTTGCGACGTCGAATCCGAGCCCGCCTTGCGCCGTCGACGCCGTCATATATAGGATGAGTAGCGCGCGCATTCCGTAGTAGCTGAAGCGCTCCCACATTGCGGTGAAGAACAATGTCGCGAGTCCTCGCGGATGCCCAAAGAAACTTCTATCCATTTCCACTGGTCGGCTCAACCTTTCCGTCGCATAACTACATTGGCGCGCAAATCGACGACGCCTGCTATGTCGCGCTCACTCGCCACTTGGAACACGAGCGCGTCGTCGTGCCAATCCTGGCTCCGCCCATCCGGATGCTGTGTGGCAACCGTCAGTGTATATTCGCCGCGCGCCAGGGAGCAATCGAAGGCGAACTCGACCTCGAGCGCTTCACCGGCGCGCATGCTTTTCGTCTCGATGTGTTCGATCTGGGTGTTCGTGCCAAACACGTCGACGCCAATACGATTGCGAAACAAGATTCCGGCAACGACGCCATCCACATTCTGGCGACACGCGACGTTCACCTGAATGGTCACGCGTTCCCCAGTTTGCAGGGTTCGCGTATCGCCGTGCGCGCCGTGCAGAAGGCAAGACGTGATCTCCGTGGTGCGATCGCCGTGGCGCGCGCCGCCCGCGACGCCAAGCTCCGCAGCCTGGGTTGGACCGCTCACCATCGCCGCATATCGATTCACAACGTCATTCGGCGTACCTTCACACATCACAACTCCGCGCTGCAGAAGAACGGCGCGATCGCAGAGGCGCTTCACGAGGCCAAGATCGTGCGACACAAACAAGATCGAGACGCCACGTTCTTTCAACTGTTCGAACTTCTGAATGCAGCGATTCGCAAAAATAGCGTCGCCGACGGAGAGCGCTTCGTCGACGATGAGAATCTCCGGCTCAACGTGTATCGCGGTGGCGAACGCGAGACGGACGTACATGCCGCTCGAGTATTCCTTGACGGGACGATCAAGAAACTCGCCGATATCGGCGAACTCCGCAATGCGATCGAACACGCGATTCACCTGCTCGCGCGACATGCCGAGGATCTCGCCATTGATGAAGACGTTCTCGCGGCCGGTGAATTCGGGATTGAAGCCCGCACCGAGCTCGAGAAGCGCCGCGATCCGACCCTCGGTGATCACGCGTCCGCGGGTAGGTTGCAAAATTCCGGAAACGATCTGCAGCATCGTGCTCTTGCCGCTTCCATTCGGCCCTACTACACCGAGCACTTCGCCTCGGCCGACGCTGAGGCTAACGTCGCGCAGCGCCCAGAATTCCTGATTCTCGCGACTCGATCCACGAAGAGTTTGCCACAGGCGGTCCGTGGGTGACGCGTAGAGCGAATAAACTTTCGAGACGTTTTGGACCTGCAGCAAGCAGTCAGTGTAACAACTAGCTCATGAAGAGTCCGCGTCGCAGACTTGACGTAAGGGGCACCTTGTAGCCGATTAAGCAGAACTGATCCAGTGCAAACAGAACGACGGAGTCAAACCCCGCGCCCACGGCCATGCGCGTCTCCTTCAGCCATGGCGTCGTCGAATCGCCGATGCCGACCAGATGACTCCGGCCAGCGCGAGAGAAACCGTGCTCCGGGCCGAACGCAATCGTAGTTGCGCCGGCCTTGAGATCGCGATTCAGAGTGAAGCCGAAGCTCTCCGTCTTCAAAGATGCCAAGTTCGAAGGCGTCCAGGCCGACGTCGCGTAATTGATCGCGCGATTGAACGCAGTCTGATTCACGTCGGTCGGGTAAAGGACTTCAAAACGCGCCTCCGGATACGCCGAGCGGACCCACGCGGTGACCGTGTGTGTGAAGTCCGAAATGCACTGCGCCAAGAACGCGACATCCTGAGGATGCGCTGCTGGATCTGCCGAGTTCGTCGTGAATGTCGCGAGCGGCCTGCCGTACAAGCTGGCGAATGTCGATGTTGTCCAACTGTCGTAGAACGGCATGCCTGAATAGAAAAGGCCTAAGCCGTCGCTTGGAAAATACCACCATTGCACTTCGCCAAACTGCAGGTATGGCGTGATTCCCGCGGCCGCTTGCAACGCCGCCATGTCGGTGTACACCCGCTTCCAAAAGTCACGGCTCGTCGGAGAGAAATTCGTTTGAATCGCGGGAGTCGGTAGCAGGATTGGATCGCCTGCCGGACCGCGCTGCGCAATGCCCGCCGATGTGCTCGGATCCGCATGCTGCAGTTCCATGCTGAACGCCGCCGCGCAATCGATTCCGGAGCTGTGCATCGCGGCGTAGTAAGCCTGGCTCCAATCGCGCACGGCGCGATTCAAAGCCGGACTTGCCGATGTATCCGTTCGCCAATCTCCATCAGCGCCTCCGCTGAACGTGAGCGAAGCGGGCGCAACCGTGAAGGCCGTGTCCGTCGACGACCCCGCCAACGTCAGGTAGTTTC
>JAYVTO010000204.1:0-15354 GCA_043788745.1 Acidobacteriaceae bacterium | reverse complement strand
CCTGAACTTTTGGGGTGGGGTTGTCGGGGGCCGCTCACTCACGTTCGCGGTTCTTCGAGAGGAGCAGGGGCCATCTTTTCGCAGTTCCGCAAGCGAGCGCCCCCCCGAGGCACCACCGTAAGGTCGCGCGTACTAATCCCCCCGAGGTGCCGATCTCGTTCTTCCGCGACCAGCAAACCGGCGTGACCCATCCGCGAACTCGCCGGGATGGTTGCGACTGGCTGGAATGCTCGCCAAGCCGGACGGGACTCCACGAAAGTTGCTGGATGTTTCGAGAGCGAAGGCGAGTCTTCAGAGAATCCATCCTTCATCTGGCTAATACTCGCCTCAGCTCAGCCGAAATGGAAATTGAGTGGAGTCGTAAATTGGTATCCCATGGGAAGTGAAAGCAGGCGTCGTGGTCGGTTCAGCTTCAGAGGAAAGTTCGAAGTGCGATGGACGAATGAGCATGGCCAAACCCAGTTTGCTCTGGCGCAATGCCTCGACCTTTCCGAATCCGGAGTGCGGTTGGAATGTTCCAGACCGATCCCGGACGAGTGCTGCGTGTCTTTACGCGCGGAACGAATAAACGCCGCAGGTGTCACCCTCACCGCCAGCGCGTTGCCGCGGTACTGTTCCAAGCAGAACGGGAAATATGTCATCGGCTTCGAGTTCCAACAGCCAGTCACGCTTCTTGCTCCCGTCTGACACACGCCTACCGTTACAGCCGGACTCCGGCATTTGGAGACGCACTCTCGGTAAACGGCTGATGGTGGTTCTTGTTCCTGTTCCCAAGGATAAGAAGCTCCTGATCAGCATCGAGGCGGAGACTTAGGAAATCATCCATGGCCGGGCCAAAACGCTTACATTGGAGTTGCAGGGGCTGGATACGAGCAACGAGGAAGATCTGAAGCTCCTCAGGAGGCGGCGCCCGATTTTGCCGCTTCTGGCTTTTCGTAGCGCTTCGCCGAAGCGGATTTCTTCTGGTCTTGCGAAGGCTCCGATTTCGGACGCTACCCAGGTTCTAAGTTCTTTGCCTCGGACTTCGTGGCTGTAGTCGCTCTTCTTCAGAGCCACGAAGGCGCGGATGGCTTGGCCGGTGATCTCGTGGGGCTTTCATACTACCGCGGCTTCGGCTACGGCGGGATGACGCACCAGGGCGCTTTCTACTTCCAAGGCGAATCCGTTGGTGACCATCCTTCGGGGACGCTCCACAGTCTACTCATTTTGCGGCGCACGAGCATGCGCGTGTGGCGCGCGTTATCGAGCTGGCGATCGCGTTTCGCGAAAACCGTAGCATGCGTGGGCTGTCCGATTGGCGGGCGGCGTGGGCGCCCGCTTCCGCTCGCGGTTGAAACCCGGGGTTATTGCCGTCGGTCCCTACGTCCGTCCACGCAGGCGATCCAGTTGGCGGCGATCGCGCTTTGAGGGCTGGCCTTCACGTAGTTGTTCGAAGTGGGGCATTGCTTTGCGCTCTTCCGTCAGTCGGAGCCGCAACTCTTTACTTGCTTCCGTCTCTCGATAGAGCAATTGTGCGGCCGCCGCCGGGCCGCGCATCTCGCTCAGCGCAAGTACCGCGATCTCGAAATCGCCACCCTCATTCCTTACTTGAAGAAGGTCGCCCACGCGCAGTTCGCGCGAAGGCTTCGCGGACTGCCCATTCGACGACACCCGCCCTAACTCGCACGCATGCGAAGCAAGCGAGCGCGCCTTGAAAAACCGCGCGGCCCACAGCCACTTGTCGATCCGCATTTCTCAATTAAGACACGCGCGGCGTTTGTTTACAAATGGCGCGGCAGATCCTGGTGCCGCGCCGCATGGGTCCTCGCCGTATCGCGCGTGATGCGTCCCGTGCGCACCATGTCGGCGAGGGACTGCGGCATCCTGATTCTGCCATCGGCGCGGCCCGTCGAGAGCGCGCTGTTAGACTGGATGCAATGATTATTTCTCGAAGAATCTGCCTTGTTGCAGCGCTATTGCCTTTCGCCGCCGCCGCGCAACCGCTGCCGAAGGCGAACAAGCCGGAAGACGTCGGCCTGTCGTCGCAGCGCGTCGCTCGCATGCGCCAACAATTTAAGTCCGACGTGGAAGACAAGACGATGCCCGGTTCCGTACTGCTGGTCGCGCGCAACGGGAAAATCGCGACGTTCGATGCCTTCGGCTTTCAGGACCGCAAGGCGCGGAAGGAAATGCAGACCGATTCGATCTTCCGCATCGCGTCGATGACCAAGCCGATGGTCTCTGTCGCCGCGATGATTCTTTCGGAGGAAGGCAAGCTCGATATCGGCTCGCCGGTGGCGAAGTATCTGCCCGAATTCAAAGACGTCAAGGTCGGCACAGACAAAGTGACGCCGAAGCGCATCATGACGGTGCAGGACCTGATGCGTCACACGTCGGGCCTTACGTACGGACTGTTCGGCTTCACGCCGATCGATATGATGTACCAACGCGCGAACATCTTCGCTGCGAAATCGCTCCAGGAAATGGTCGAGAAGGTGGCCGCGCTGCCGCTGCTGCACCATCCGGGCGACGCGTGGGAGTACAGCGTTGCTTCGGACGTGCTGGGGCGCGTTGTCGAGGTCGCCAGCGGCATGGAGCTTGATGAGTTCATCGCTAAGCGCATCACCGAACCGCTGAAGATGCCGGACACAGGCTTCTACGTTGCGGCCGCGAAGGCCAGCCGCCTGGCGCTGCCGGATGCCGCGATGATGATGCCGCCCGCCGATCCGTCGGTGAAGCCCGCCGTTCTTTCTGGCGGCGGCGGAATGCTGTCGACCGCGGGCGACTACGCTCGTTTCTGCCAGATGCTGCTCAACGGCGGCGAACTCGAAGGCGTCCGCATTCTCTCGCCGCATACTGTTTCTTTGATGACCTCCGATCAGTTGCCTGCGGGAATCAATCGCCAGACTGGCGTTGCGGTTGGCCTCGGCGCCTTCGGCCCGACACCGGAAATGGGCACGAGCTTCGGCCTGGGCTTTGCGGTGCGCACGGAAACAGGACGAAATCCGGTGCCTGGCTCGATCGGCGACTTCTCGTGGTCCGGCGTCACGGGCACGTACTTCTGGGTCGACCCGAAGGAGAAGCTCGTCGTTGTGATGATGCTGCAGCAGCCGCAAGCGAAGAACGTGACGTCGTATCGCCGGGCGCGCACGCTGGTGTATCAGATGTTGATGCAATAACCAATAAAAGCGCCGTTCGCGGTCGCCGCGGCATCTTGGAAGGGCAGGCCGCTTTTCGGCTTGTCTTCGAACAGAAAGAATGATTGTATGCAGCAAAGCCTGACGCGGCGGCAGTGGATGGCCATGGCCTCGGCCGCGATAGCGGGGCCGTCCTCGGCGAGCGCCGCCGACGCGGACTTCGCGAAGTATTGGAATGACGGTCAAGCTGAAATTTCGAGCTACGACCTGACGGTGCCTTTTGAAAACGAGCTCCGCCGGGGCGTTGCGATCGCGATCTTCTCGTCGGAAACGTTTTCGAATTCCGCACGCAGTAGGGCGACGCCGGGCAAGACACAGAAGGCCGACGAGTTTCCGGCGATGACGTTCAGCCTTGCTAAGGATTTTCAAACCGGCGTCTCGAACGTCCATGAGCAGGTCTCCGCCGTGATTCCGCTGGTGGCGTTGAACGGCCGCGCTGCCGGGACTGTGTCGAAGGTCGTGCGGTCGCGCCAGGACTGGATGGGATCGACCTACCACCAGTTGCTGTTCGATAAGACGACGTTGCGGTCTACGCGGCACAGCCACGCAGACGGCGATCAGCAACAGGAATTGCAATACCCGCCCGCGGCGACGAGCACCGACGCACTGTGGTTCTGGGCACGCCAGATGGCCGAGCCGTTCGTGAAGCGCGGAGAGTTTCGCCTGGTGCCGGTGCTGACTGCGCTTGCAGCGAACAGGCCTCCCGAGTTCAAGCAATCGAACCTTACGAGATCGCCGGTGAACCAGCGCCTTACGATTCCGTCAGGGTCGTTCGACGTCGAGCTTTGTACCGTCAACATGGATGGAGAGCTGCATAAGTTTTGGGTGGAGCGCGAATTTCCGCATCGCGTCATTCGATGGGAGACCAGCGCCGGCGAACGTGGTCAACTGCTGGCGACCGAGCGCATGAAGCACTGGCAACTTACCGGGAAAAGCGGAGAAGAGAACCTGCGGCGTCTGAAGCTGCTGGCGCGCCCGCCGCGGACTACTTAGTGTCCCGCGGCTCGAATCGTGTGCGCTAACCTGTTCCCTCCCCTCCCTTACTGTCGGGGCTGGCCGCCTCTCCTCGTTGCGCCTCATGTTGAGATCTTTAGTTGCTAATGCTCGCTTCTGGTTTCTGGCCGTCATGAGGTGCCCTCTGCGGCGGGGTGAGGTTGATAGCACTCGAAGCGTAAGCGAGCGTCCACCCGCCACAACGACACCAAGGCAACGACACGCGCGGACGCCGTTTTCCGGGCCGTTACTCTAGGAAACGTGACGCGGAACTTTGATAGCATGTGCCCCATGTCAACAATTTCGCGGCGCGGATTTCTAGCGGTGGCGGCCGCCATGTCGCAAACGATGTCCGGTGCAACCTCCCGCCCGAACCTTGTTATGCTCTTCGCCGACGATCTCGGCTGGGGCGATCTCGGCTGCTACGGCGCCGCCATTCCGACGCCGCATCTCGATCGCATGGCGCGAGAAGGCACCCGTTTTACCAACTGCATTTCGGCCAACCCTGTCTGCTCGCCATCGCGCGCGGCATTGCTGACCGGCCAGTATCCAACCCGCGTCGGCGTGCCGAACGTGCTGCCGGCGCCCGACAAGACCGGCCTCGAAGCGAACCACAAGACGCTGGCCGAATATCTGAAGCCGCTCGGCTACTCGACGGCCTGTATCGGCAAGTGGCATCTCGGAACGCAGCCACAGTACGCGGCCCGCAAGCGTGGGTTCGATTCCTACTACGGCATCCCGTACTCCAACGACATGAAGCCCACCATCGTGCTCGACAATGAAGACATCGTCGAGCCCATCGCCGATCAGAAATCGTTGACGCCCCGCTACACCGAGCGCGCAATCCAGTTTATTCAAAAGAATGCGACGAACCCTTTCTTTCTCTATCTGCCCTACACATTTCCGCATCAGCCGCTGTTTGCGTCCGCTAAATTCGCGGGGAAAACCAAACAAGGCATCTACGGCGACGTCGTCGCCGAAGTGGATTGGAGCGTTGGTCAGATCCTCGATGCACTGCGCAGGAATCCCGCGGTTGCGCGCAATACGCTCGTGTTGTTCTCTTCCGACAACGGACCCTGGTATCAGGGCAGCCCCGGCCCCTTCCGCGGCCGAAAAGGTACAACCTGGGAAGGCGGCGTTCGCGAACCGTTTCTCGCCTGGCAGCCCGGCACTGTGTCCGCCGGTCGCACCTCGGACGCACTTGTCTCCTTGATGGACGTCACGCCCACCATGGCTAAGCGTTGCGGAGTGACCAACACCGCCGCGTTCGACGGCTGCGACATCCATCCTCTTCTCAATGGCCGCGCGGCGGACGCCGCCTGGAACCAACAACGCGAAGCCCTGCTCTATTTCAACGGCTGGAATCTCCAATGCGTGCGCAAGGGGAATTGGAAGCTGCACGTCTCCGCGTTCAACACGCCCTTGTACGCGCAAAGGCCGGAAGAAGGCCGCGTCAGCCTCTGGCTGCCTGATCCGCAACTGTTCGACCTTGCCGCCGATCCCGGCGAAAATTACGACCTCTCGCTGAAGCATCCGGAGATCGTTCGCGACTTGCTCGCGCACGCGGAACGCTTGATGGCAGGTTTTCCCGCGGAAGCCCGCGACGCGTACGCCGCGATGAAGAAGCGTCCGTTCGAGCCTTCGATCAAGCGCGGCGGTCCGAATCCGTACAAACCGTAGCACCTCGCATTTGACATCGTCATCGCCTTGGAAGCAATCGCATAGCGCGCTTCTTACGCTGCGCCGCCGACCAGTAGGTCGGACCTCCGTCCGACCTCCATGTTCGACCTCCATGTCCGACTGAGGACAGTGTTGGTGTCGAACCCCGCACGCAGCGAGGACGCTGTTACGCCGCAGCGTGCCCACACCAAAGAGACAGCCCCCTACAGTTTTCCCAGATACACAAAGCTCTTTCGCAGGCTTTCGACAGGATCGCCCGCTGTGTAGTCTTGCTCCACAAAGTAGTGCTTCACGTCCGCTGCCTTCGCCGCCGACAGCACCTTCTTCCAATCGATCGAACCGTTGCCGACTTCCTGATAGGCGTCCTTCGCGGGGCGATCGATCTCGAATGAAACCGGCGTGCCCTTGGCCTTGTCTTTGAGATGCAGCGAATGAATGCGGCCCTTCCACGCCGCAATCAGCCGTGCCGGATCGTCCCCTCCGACACTCGCCCAGAAACAATCCAGTTGGAGCATCACATCCTTGCTCAGCTTCTTGCGCAAGACGTCGATCGGGCGTTCCTTCAACAAGCCAACGCGCTTCGGCAACACTTCGAACTCAAAGTTGTGGTGGTGGTAGAAGAACGTGAGCCCCATCTTTCGGCACTGCTCTCCCGCCGCGTTCAATTGATCGGCAAACTTCGGCCAGAAAGTTTGCGGCGCGCTGCGTTCCTGCGGAACCACGAACGCGACCCCGATTGCGCCGATGCCAAGCTGCTTGGCGCTTGCGATCAGTTCGTCGAGCTTCGGCTGCGGCAGCCGTTCCGGGACGGCTGCGAGTCCCAGCCGGCCCTTGTTCGCCTCCAGCCACGCCCGATAGAAATCCCAGCCGCCGGTGATCGTGGCCGCGTCTATATGCGACGACACCGGCTGCAAACCGGCGTCTTTGAGAATAGGTTGAAACCGCTTGGCGTCGGCCAGGCTGATCTCGACTTCACGATAGCCGATCTTCGAAATCGCACGAAGCGTCGCCTCCCCCTTCGACGGAAGCAGTTGGCGAACCGTGTACAACTGCGCGCCGAGCGGCTTGTTGAACGCGGCAGTAGCATACGCCGGAAGTCCGGCGGCAGCGACGGAACGGAGCAGTGTGCGGCGAGTCATCCCGCTTAGGCTACACGAACTCTTACACGACATGGGAGCAAGGAGCCGCGCCTCTTGTGAGATACTCTCATTCCAAGCGCGAATCTCATCGCGCACCAGGAGGCTCTTCCCAGATGAAGACTCTGATGACGAAGACTCTGACCAGGACGTTCATGACGAAGACTCTGTTGTCGCTCGCATTCGCCGTCTTCCTACACGGCCAGACCGCCGACCAGCCGCACGCCACAAGAGACGATTGGCCGCTCTACGGCGGCACCGATTTCGGCTGGCGCTACAGCGCGCTCGATCAGATCAACACCACCAACGTCAAGAAACTCTCGCCCGCCTGGGTCTTTCAAACCGGCGACTACGAGATGGGCCTGCAAGCCACGCCCATCGTCATCGACGGAATTATTTATCTGTCGACGTCGCGCAATTGGGTCTACGCGATCGAAGGCGCAACCGGCAAACCGATCTGGGTCTACAAGTACCCCAATAATCCCTCGACCCGCGCCGGCTACGGATCGCAGAATCGTGGCGTCGCCGTCGCCCAGGGCCTCGTCCTCATGGGAACGCTCGATAATTCTGTCGTCGCGATCGACCAGAAAACCGGCAAGGAAGTCTGGCGCACCAACGTCGAAGACTACCGCCAGTGCGGCTGCAATATCTCTGCCGCGCCATTGATCGCGGGCGACAAAGTCATCGTCGGCGGCACCGGCGGCGACAGCGCCCACCGCGGTTATCTCAACGCCTTCGACATCAGGACGGGCCGCTTTCTGTGGCGCTTCTTCGTGATTCCTGGCCCCGGCGAAAAGGGCCACGAAACCTGGACCGGCGACAGTTGGAAGCTCGGCGGCGGAGCTCCGTGGATGACCGGCTCCTTTGATCCCGCCCTCAACCTTGTCTACTGGGGAACCGGAAACGCGTCTTCCGATCTCAACGGCAGCGGACGCATCGGCGACAATCTCTACACCGCCAGCATCGTAGCGTTGGACGTGAACACCGGCAAGGTCCAATGGCACTATCAGGAGATTCCGCACGACTCCTGGGATTACGATTCCGCGTACGAGCCTCTGCTCGTCGATCTCCCCGTTGGCGGCGTCATGCGCAAGCTGCTGGTCCACGCCAACAAGAGTGGCTTCGCGTTCGTGCTCGATCGCACCAACGGCAAACTGTTTCGCGCCTTCCCCTACGTCAAGCACATCACCTGGTCCGCCGGAATGACAGAGGACGGCAAGATTGTCAACCGGAATGAGCCCGCCGTCGGCCAATCGAAATTGATTTGCCCCGGTGCCGGTGGCGGCCGCAGTTGGAACCACGCCAGCTACTCGCCGAAGACCGCGCTCTACTATTCGCCTGCTGTCGAGTGGTGTAACGAAGAGACGGCGTTCGAGCAAGAGGCGGAAGAAGGCAAGTCCTTCATCGGTGGAATGTGGCGCGGAGCGCATCCCCCCGGCGAGCAATCGTTCAGTCACATCGACGCCTGGGATCCCGTTCGAGCGACCAAGAAGTGGACCTATCGCTCGAAGTTCCCGCTGCTCGCGTCGCTGCTCGCGACCGCCGGAGATCTGCTCTTCACCGGCGACCCCGAAGGATACTTCTTCGCGCTCGATGCGCGTTCCGGTGAAAAGCTTTGGAGCTTCCAAACCGGCAGCGGACACCGCGGCTCTCCGGTCACGTACCGCACCAACGGCAAACAATTCATCCTGACGCCATCCGGTTGGGGCTCGCTCGCCGCCGGCGGAGTCGCCGGGCTCTTCCCGCGGGAAGGCCGGCTCTTTAGAGGCGGATCCGCACTATTCGCCTTCGCCCTTCCCGAGGACTCCGCGAAATGACCGCCTCGAAAGTCGTCCGATCTCAGCAAACAACCGCCAACGAAGTCGTCCGATCTCAGCAAAGAACCGCGAACGAAGTGAGCGGATACTTGACCGAATCTGCGGTGCTGGCCCCGCCCCGTGGCGCGACCGTAAGGTCGCGCGTACTACACCAGCCCGTACAGGCGGGAATCCGACGCTCAATCGGCGGATTCGTAGCGCTCCTCGCCGTCCCGCTCTTCGCCCAAAGCGACGCCGAACTCGCCCGCGGAACTGCCGTCTACAATCGCAGTTGCGCCACAGGGTACTGCCACGGCCTTGCCGGATCGCCCGGCAGCAGCGCCCCCGGGCTCGCCGGTCGCAACCTGCCGATCTCGCAGATTACGAAAGCAACCCTCGAAGGCGTCCCCGGAACGCCGATGCCCGGCTGGAAAACTCTCCTGCCGGAGCCGGATCTCAAAGCCGTCATCGCCTACGTCATCAAGCTCTCTGCCGAGCCCCCGGCACCCGTGCGCCCCCCGCGTCCGCCGCGCGCAGCGAAACGTCCACCCGAGATCCAACGCGGCCGCGATCTTTTCTTCGACGCCACACGCGGAGCGCAACGCTGCGGTACCTGTCACGTTTCAGACGGTTGGGGCACGCCAATCGGTCCCGAACTCAAGGGCGTCACCGCGGATCTTAAGGCCATCGTTTCGAAGAACACCGCGACCGCAAAGATGAAAAGCGGCGAATCGTTCCCCGTGCTTCTCATAGCGCAGACGAAAGAGATGGTGCGCGTCTACGACCTCAGCTCCGCGCTGCCAGTGCTCCGAACGCTATCGCCAGGCGATGTCGAGATCGTTCCAGGTTCCCTCTGGACTCACGCTGCGGCAACCGCGAACTACACCAGCGAAGAACTCGCCGCGATAGCGCCGTTCCTGAAGTCGGCGAAGTAGATTCTTATTTGCGAAGTGCGCCTCGATGGCCGGCCTGCTGGGTACTCGCGGCCTTTCGTGGAGGCTGGAGGCTAAACCAACTCTACGGCCAGACCAAGCTTCCTTGCCGCCTTTGCAAACCGCTGATCCAAAGTTGAAATGGCATCAGACGGACCCCTGCTCGCCCAATGCAGCGCATCCGCGAAATCGAGTCCTTTGCGTGCCCAGTCCAATGCCAGGCCGACTGCCTCAATGTTCTCGATCGTGGCCCCATCCATCCCGCACAGCCCTTCGATCGCCGCGATAGAGTCATGGCGGGCGAAGCCGTATAACTTTCGCAACACCCAGTCCAACTCCAGCAGCACGGTCTTCGCGATCCAAAATTTCTCCCGCTTGAGTAAAGCTGCCGTTCGCGCAGTCTGCCGTTCCTCGTCCTTGACCAGAAGCCGCACCAGGACGTTAGTATCGACGGCGCGCATCCCGCTCCCTTACGGCCTCCGCGATCGCCTCGTCCATCTCCTCGACGGTCTTCGCTTTTCCAGAATAGGCCAGGAATCCGGTCATCTCGTCGACAGTCGTACGCCGAAATCGGGATGTCGGACGTAGGATGATGCTGCTGCCGGTGTCCTCGATGGTGAACTCAGTTCCCGGAGGCCAGGAATGCGCTTCGCGAATTGACTTCGGGAGGACAACTTGCCCTTTAGAAGATAGTTTTGTGGTTTCGATCATCGCGGTAAGTCCTAGTAAGATCAGACAGCACGCTCCGAAGGCCCAACCAGCGTCTCGCCAAGCCTTCCGCCGCCAGTCTCCCACGTCCTGCTAACCTAAGGGCATATCCCCTCACGATGAAGACGTTCTACATCGAAACCTTCGGCTGCCAGATGAACGCTCATGACTCCGAGAAGGTCATTGGCACGCTCGTCCACGAAGGCTACTCGCAGGTCCAAACCGTCGAAGAAGCCGAGCTCGTTGTCTACAACACCTGCTCCATTCGCGACAAGGCCGAGCAGAAGGTATTCAATCGCCTCGACCTCTTCAAGAAATCCGCGGGCAGGGACTCGAACGGAAAGCAGAAAGTCTTCGCCGTCATCGGCTGCGTCGCGCAACAGGAAGGCGAGAAGATCTTCGACAAAGCGCCGCATGTCTCGCTCGTCGCCGGCTCCGCCAGCTACGCCAAGCTGCCGGAACTGCTGGTGCAGATCGAGAATGGCAATCGCCGCGTCACGGGCCTAAGCCTCGACACCGAAGAGGCGTTCGATACGCCGTATACGCGCCGCGACAATCCGCACCGCGCCTACATCACGATCATTGAAGGCTGCAACAAGAGCTGCGCGTATTGCGTCGTCCCCTTCACGCGCGGGCCGGAGCGCAGCCGCACCACCGAATCCGTCCTCGCCGAAGCGCGGCAGCTCGCGCGGTTGGGCTATTCAGAAATTCAGCTGCTCGGCCAGAACGTGACCAGCTTTTACGATCCGTCGATCTCGGGCGATCGCCCGATCGGCAACGACTTCGCGATGCTGCTCCGCAAGACCGCCGACGTGAAGGGCATCGAACGCGTCCGCTTCACAACGTCGCATCCGCGCGACTTCGTCAAGGACATCATTGACGCGATCGACGAGAATCCGGCCATCTGCAATCACGTCCACCTCCCCGTGCAGACCGGCTCCACGCGCCTGCTCTCCGCAATGCAGCGCCTCTACACCAAAGACGACTACATGCGGCGCATCGAGTGGATGAAGAACGCCAGGCGCGACATCGCCATCACCACTGACATCATCGTCGGCTTCGCGGGCGAGACGGACGAAGATTTTGAGCAGACTCTGCAGTTGATGGATGAAGTCGAGTACGACGCGATGTTCAGTTTCAAGTATTCGCGCCGTCCCAACACGCCGGCGCTGAAGCTCGGCGATCACTTGACCGAAGACGAGAAGGGCCGCCGCCTGGCGATTGTGCAGGAGAAGCAGCGGCAGATCCAGATTCGCCGCAATGCGAATTACGTCGGCCGCGTCGAAGAAGTCATGATCGAAGGATTCAACAAAGCGACCGGCCAATGGATCGGCCGCACGGCGCAACACAAGATGCTGAATTTCCTCAGTCTCGAAATGCCGTCGCCGCTGTCGGGCGATGGTGCCGCGCACGGCCAGCCCGGAGGCGATATCATCTCCAGGTACACGGGAAAGTATGCGCAGGTCCGGGTGACGCGAGCGAGTCCGAATTCGCTCGCCGGCGAAGCAGTAGGCGCCGTGCGGAATCCTGCCAGTAGCGTTCAATAGAAGGAGGCTCGAAACACACTATGGAAGTCGAAATGAAGATTCGCGGCCTCATGATGGATCCGGTGACCAACATGCCGATCGTCGTGCTGAAGGATATCACCGGCAACTCGATTCTCCCCATCTGGGTCGGGATTTACGAAGCCAACGCCATCGCGCTCGAAATCGAAAAGGTCGCGACGCCGCGGCCGATGACGCACGATTTGATCAAGACCTTGCTCACTGGGCTTGAAACCGGGGTCCGCAAAGTGGTCGTCAGCGACCTGCGCGACGATACATTCTTTGCCGTGATCTGGCTCGAGAAGAACGGCCAGCTCATCAGCGTCGACTCGCGTCCTTCCGATGCGCTGGCGATTGCGCTGCGCCTCGATTGCCCCATCTACGTCGAAGAAGAGGTTCTGCAAACCTCGCGCTCGAACGCAGTTTCGGAGAAGGTCAACAACGAAGAGCTCCGGCGTTGGCTTGAGAATCTTAACGACGAAGACATGGGCCGCTACAAGATGTAGTCCGATTCCACTTTGGTGAATTCGCGGCGTATAATCGTGCTGTGAACGTTACCAGACGCGGTCTCTTGCGCGGAGCCTCTGCCGCCTCCCTTGTTGCCCTCAACGCCCAGGCGTTGGAAGACGCCGATGCTGTCGAGCAGGATCAAACGCCTGCCGCCAAGCCGAAGCGTTTGCCGCCGCCTGCTCCCGACGAACTCAAACTCGGCATTGCCACGTACAGCTTCCGCGAGTTCGGTCGCAAGACCATGCTGCAGATGGCGAAGAAGGTCCGCATGCCGTACCTCAACCTGAAAGACATGCACATGCCGTTCGGCATGAAAGACGCGGACCGCGTGAGGGCTGTCAAAGAGATTCGCGATGCCGGCTTTATTGTTCTCGGCGGCGGCACCGTTGACTTCAAGAAGGACGACGAAGCCGACATGCGCGGCAAGTTCGAGTATGCGAAGGCCAGCGGCATGCCGTTGCTCGTCGCCGCGCCTTCGCGGGTTACGCTTCCGAAGCTTGAGAAGTTCGTCAAGGAATATGACATCCAGATTGCGGTTCACAATCACGGGCCGGAGGACAAGGAGTTTCCGACGCCGCAGTCTGTGCTTGCCGTCGTGAAGGATCTCGATCCGCGTATGGGCCTTTGCATCGACATCGGCCACACCGCGCGCACGGGCACCGATCCGGTCGCGGCAGTTCGCGCCGCCGGCCCGCGGTTGCTCGACATGCACGTGAAGGATCTGGCGATCCTGCAATCTGAGGATGACAAGCTGGCGAAGGATTCGCAGGTGGATATTGGCGACGGCAAGATGCCGATCGCCGCGATCTTCCGCGAGCTGAAGCGCATGAAGTATCAGGGCGGCGTGATGCTTGAGTACGAGATCAACGAGACGGATCCGCTACCGGGCATCGTGCGGAGTTTCGGGTTCCTGCGCGGCGTACTGGCGGGTCTCAGAAGCTAGTTCTCGTTAGGCTGCGACGAGTCGGGCTTCTTCAGAACGATCTCGCGCGGGCCTTCGTCGAGGCCGTAAATGCGGATGACTTGCGGTTCGTCGGGCTTCTTCGGGGCAGCAATTTCCGGCTTTGACGAGGCCGAGGCGTCGGCGACAATCTTGGGATTCTTGAGCCCGGTGGCCACCTGCTCCGCACTGAGCGACAGGCCGAGCTTTACTTCGTCGTCGACGGGTTCGACGTTCATTCCGCGGGCGATCTCGGGCATCTCGGGCAGCAGCTTTTGCACGTGTCCGGACACGCCTTTCGCGCGGGCGGCGCTCGATGCGCGCAGCGTCCCGTGAACATGCAATCCGTCGCGGAACGAGATTCCGCCTTCGACGCCTTCTACTTCGTCTTCAATCGCGTCCAACGGCAGGAAGGCGCTCGCGACGGGATCGGGCAGCTTACGCGCGACGACCCAGAAGTCGTCCGAACCCGCCAGAACCGCGGCTTTCGCAAACATGGAGTTCGGCTTGCGCGTCTCATTCAGTGATCGGTCGATCGCCGCCTGGACGGCCTTGCGCGTGCCCATCAGCAGCGTTTGGTCGTTCAACATGGCGGCCGTTTGCTTCGACGTTCCGCGCATGGCGACGTTGCGATACACGACACCCTTGGGCAACGCTTTCATGAATTCGTTCGAATACGCTCCCGTTGCGATCACCAGCACTTCAGGGCCGGCGATCAGGAGCTGATCGGTCACTTGTAGCCACTCGAAATCGGGAAGATCGAGACTGCCGCCCGGTGCGAACTCGGCGCGAAAGGCTTCGCCGAACACGGAGTTCCGCACCGTCTGCCACTGGATTCCGACGAGCGAAGTGGCATCGGGTGAGGCCAGCGACCAGATGCGCGGATGGGAGTCGGCGAAGGCGGCGAGGCATCCGGCGAGCGCAAACAATACAAGTCTCACAGCTTTATCCTACGGCGAATCGCCGTTGACTTCGATGGGGTAAAGGCCTTAGTCAGATCCTCGACGAACTCTGAGCGCACTCTCAAAACTCAATCGAAGCCAGCAATTCGGAGGGCTTTGTTTGAAACGCGTGACAGATCGCGAGCATGCTCTCGATCGAGGGCAGGTTTGCACCGCGTTCAATGGAACTGATCTGCGAGACGCTCAAGTGCGTGGCAGCCGCGACATCTTTGAGCGACCAGTCGCGCTCGACGCGCAGCATTTTGATGGCGTGGCCCAGGCGCTCCCGAAGGCGGTCCTGCAAAGTGCGGCCGAGCGCGAACGTTTCGGAGGCCCGCTTGAGGGCGTCGCGTAATTGGGCGATCGAGAACGGCTTCGCAATGTAGTCGAAGACCTTCATCCGGAATGTCGTCCGCATGTCTTCGAGTGAGGGGTAGCCGGTGACGACGATGACGCAGAGGCCGGGCCAGCGCGCCAGCAACTGTTCCAGGACCTTTTCGCCTTTGTGCTCGCCCATCTTCATGTCGAGCAGAACGATGTCGGGCACGTTCTCTTCGCCGGCAGCAAGCAGATGCTCCGGGCGCTCGAAGGTCCGGACGGCGTAGGAGCCTTCGTCTTTCAGCAGATCCTCGATGTAGTTGCGGAAGTCGATGTCGTCGTCGAGGACGGCGACGTAGATCGAAGGCGATCCGGCGGCGGGTTGGGGAAGGGCGGCTTCCGTGACGGGGTCGGTCATGCTGCTTTGGCGATTATACTGCGTGCGGACACACGTCGGGTTCGTGCGCTGGCGCGAGGTTGTTGATGGTGGTGGTTAGGCGGCTTGTTCTTCCTCGTTCCGGCTCGATTCAGCAGCGATTTCCTGCTGGTTTTCGGCGGGTGCCGGTGGGTGTTCCGGGGTGTGCCGAACGAAGCCAGGGGTGGCTGTAGGTGGTTCATTTGGTGCTTCTTGTTGGCCGCTCACCCGCTTACTGCGCCCGACTTCGTCGGGCTTCGTGCGC
>JAYVTO010000203.1:0-8789 GCA_043788745.1 Acidobacteriaceae bacterium | reverse complement strand
GCCTCGGATGGAAGAGGGGTCACGCGCGATCTTACGGCCGCGCCCCGGTCGAGGAATCACAGGCTAGGATGCTTGTGCCATCGCGCGATAATGGAGGTCGGGACTGAAAGCATGAAACTCTTCCGCTACATTTTGCTTCCTTCCGTCTTACTCGCCGCTGGCTTCACGGTCGCCGAACTGGACGCGCATCGGAAATGGATGGATGACGCACAGGACAAGAAAGACGACGTCCGCGAAGCAATCGACGGCAGGGACACGGCGAAGTTGAAGGAGGCCGCGAAGGCGATTGAACTGCTGACGATTCAGGAGCAGAACTTCTGGGCGACGACCGCGATCAAACAGGCGAAGGAGATTGCGGAGACCAACGTTGGCGAAGCACGCGATCTGCTGCGCGCGGCCAACACCGGGCGCTTCGACGATGCGCGGAAAGCGTTCGCCAAACTCGAAGCCACTTGTTCGGCCTGCCACAATCTTCATTTCGAGAAGCTGCCCGAGATGGCGCCTGCAAAATAGCGGCGTCCGAACGCTACTCTGAAACAATGCCTTCGCGCGCGCTCGGCCGCTACACTTTGATCGCTGTCTTCTTGTTCTTTGCCGGCTGTTCGCGCGCGCCGAAACAAACCGCCGAGGGCTCCGCGCAGTGCCAGAGCTGTCATCCCGCGTTCTATCAACGGTGGTCGCAATCGACACATGGATCGGCGATGCAACCGTTCACAGCGCAGCTTGCGGCCGCGCGATTCCTGCCTCAGGATGCGCCGATCCCGAGCGGCGCGGCGACGTATCGTGCGTTCCCCGAAGCCGGCTACGTGGAAGAAGACTCATCGGCAGGCAAACGCAAGCTCGCGATCGCGCATGCAATGGGCGGCAAGAATACCTACTACCTTCTGACTCCGATGGAGCGCGGGCGTTTGCAGGTGCTGCCTATCGGCTACGACGTCGCGAGCAGGAAGTGGTACGACGTGGCGGCAGCCGGAGTCCGGGTTCACGCGGGCTCACATGCACAAGCACCGCTCGCTTGGACCGACCCCGCCTTCACATTCAACACTTCCTGCTACGGCTGCCACACCAGCCAGATCAAAACCAACTACGACGCGGCCACAGACAGCTACAACACGACGTGGAAGGAGCCTGGCATCAACTGCGAAACGTGTCACGGCGATGCGTCAGCGCACTTGAAACGAGCGGGCGGCACCGACATCTTACGTGTTGCGAATCTGACTGCGACGCAGCGCAACGAAATGTGCGCGCCGTGTCACGCGAAGATGAGTCCGCTGAGCGCCGGCTACCAGGTGACACAGCGCTTCCTCGATCACTACGACCTGACAGCGCTGGAGAGCGCCGACTTCCATCCCGATGGCCGGGATCTCGGCGAAAACTACACGTACACAAGTTGGTTGATGAACTCGTGCAATCGGAATCAGCAGTTCGATTGTCTGCACTGCCATACATCGACCGGCGCCTTTCGCTTCGCCAAGAACCCCGATGAAGCTTGCCTGCCGTGTCATCAGGGCGTTGCCGCGAAGGGCAAGGCGCACACGCATCATGAACTCGGCGCGGGCTGCATTGGCTGTCATATGCCGAAGACGCGGTTCGCCAACATGGTCCGCAGCGACCACTCGCTGCGTGCTCCGACGCCCGAAGCGACGCGCGCGTTCGGGTCGCCGAATGCCTGCACGATTTGCCATACGGAGCAGGACGCCGCGTGGGCCGATGCGACGGCGCGCAAGTGGTACGGATCGGGATATCAGGACGCCGCGATGGATCGAGCACATCTCATCGACGATGCGCGCAAGCGCAAATGGAATCGGGCTCCGGCGATGCTTGCCGCGCTGCGCGATGCGAAAAGCAATCCGGTATTTACGGCTTCCCTGCTGCGCTTGCTCAGAACGTGGGACGATTCGCGCAAGCTTCCGGTGGCGATCGAAAAGCTACAGGACGCGAGTCCGCTGGTGCGTGCGGCGGCCGCGGCTTCACTGGCCGATTCGATCGCGGAATCCAGCGTTCAGGCTGCGCTGTTCCGGGCCACGGCTGACGATTTTCGGTTGGTGCGCATTCGCGCGGCCGCTTCGCTTGCGCCGATGCCGCCGGAGTCAATCCCGGCAGATGCGAAGGCAAGCCGCGACAAAGCCACCGGCGAGCTTGCGGCGTCTTTCCACGCTCGCCCCGACGATTACACGGGGCAGACGAGCCTCGGCAATTTCCATCTGCGGCGGGGCGAGATGGCGCGGTCGCTCGAGGCCTTCGAACGCGCGATCCGCTTGCGACCCGATAGCGTTGGAACGCTGGTGAATGCATCGGTCGCCTACAGCCGCGCGGGCAGGGCCGCCGACGCGGAACGCGTGCTGCGGCAGGCCGCGCAATATGCTCCGCAAAACGCGGCGGTACAGTTCAATCTAGGCTTGTTGCTGGCGGAATCAAAGCGGCTGCCCGAAGCAGAAGCGGCGTTGCGCGCGGCGCTCGCTGCCGATCCGCAAATGGCAGCGGCTGCCTACAACCTCGCGATTATGGTGTCGGCGCGAGATAGGAAGGAAGCGATCGCGTTGTGCCGCAAGGCTGTGGCTGTGTCGGCTGAGGCTCGATACGTGAAGGCGCTCGCGCAGTTTCTTGCGAAGGACGGGCAGATCGCGGAGGCGAAGCGCGTGTTTGGGTCGCTGAAGAAGTAATCGGATCTGGTCGTCCGGCGTGCTGTCAGAAGCGGCGGGCAGGTATCGAGACGAGTCTCGATACGGCACGCACGAGTGCGTGCGTGCGCCCTAGTCGGGGTGGCTTATCGAATGGTGCGGTTTGACGCCGATGTCTTACGGTCGCGCCTCGGAAGCCCCGTTCTGTGCGCCGGCGCGCGCTTACTTCGCGGTTGATCCGCGGACGGTTGAATCCGCTCCCGACGCGGCCCTTCGGGCCGCTTTGGTCGCGGCTCGGATTTGGCGCTTTTTGTCTGGCGCAGTGGCGTGCCGTGCTGGTTCAGGTCGGTCATGACGCGCGGGCGCATCACTGACGTCGTTCGGGGTTCTTTGCTGGCTCGCTCACAGCGCGTTGAGGGGCAGGGTCGGACCTGGTGGTCCGACCTACTTTGCGAGGCTCTTTTGGAGGTTCTCCATCATTTGATCGATGGTGAAGCTGGCTGCTCGCTGCCTGGGCGGATACTCCTTGAATGTCGCGAGGAATTCGCGAACGATACGCGTGGAGTAATCGCGTAAAAATGTGCGGTCGAGCATCCAGTCCCAATAGGTGTTCGATGTGATTGGCGCGCGCTCGTAGGGATCGGTGCGGATGTTGAAGATGATCGGCATCCGCGTTTTTACGAACGGCTCGACCCACACCGCGAAGGTGCCTTCGGCGCGCTGCTGTGCGAAGACAAACTTCCAGTTGTCGTAGCGCAATGCCATGAGGTCGCCGTCGTCCGAGAAGTAAACATACTCTTTGCGCGGACTCTTCGGCACTTGGCCGGTCAGCATCGGATTCAAATCGTAGCCGTCGAGATGCACGCGGAAGCTCTTGTCGCCCGCCTTGTAGCTCGAGAGCAACTGCTGCTTTACGTCGGGCACGCCAGCGGCGGCGAGGATCGTCGGGAACCAATCCATGTGCGAGACGACTTCGTGGCTTACGGTGCCGGGCTTGATCTTGCCGGGCCAGCGCACGAGCGCGGGCACGCGGAAGCCGCCTTCCCAGTTGGTATTCTTCTCGCTACGGAAGGGCGTCGTCGCGGCGTCGGGCCAGGTGTTCGAGTGCGGGCCGTTATCGGTCGAGTACATGACGAGCGTATCGTCGGAGATGCCCAGTTCGTCGATCTTCTTGAGAATGGAGCCGACGTTGCGATCGTGATCGATCATCACGTCGTGATAGGTGCTCTGCCACTTGCCGGATTGGCCCACGCTCCCGGGTTTCGGATACGTGCGGAAATGCATGTGCGTGAAGTTGACCCACACGAACATGGGCTTGCCGCTTTTGGCTTGTTTTTCGATGAACTGATTGGCGCGCGCGGCGATGTCGTCGTCGATAGTCTCCATGCGCTTCTTCGTAAGGGGGCCGGTATCCTTGCAGCGCTGTTTGCCCCAGGGTCCGGAACGGGCGTCGCCGCCGGGCGTGTCGGTATCGGTCGCGACGCAGTCGAGAACGCCGCGCGGACCGGCGCGGTCCTTGTATTCGGGCTCCGTCGGATAGTCGGGGTGCTCGGGCGCCTCTTCGGCATTCAAGTGATAGAGGTTGCCGTAAAACTCGTCGAAGCCGTGCACCGTCGGCAGAAACTCGTTGCGGTCGCCGAGGTGGTTTTTTCCGAAGTGGCCGGTTGCGTAGCCGAGCGGCTGCAGGAGTTCCGCGATGGTCGGATCCGGTTTCTGCAAGCCGACGGTCGCGCCGGGCACGCCGACTTTGCTCAAGCCCGTGCGATACACACTCTGCCCGGTGATGAACGCGGAACGCGCCGCAGTGCAGCTTTGCTCACCGTAGTAGTCGGTGAACATGACACCTTCTTTCGAAAGGCGATCGATGTTCGGCGTGTCGTAGCCGAGGAGGCCGTGCGAGTAGGCGCTGACGTTGGTGACGCCGATGTCGTCGCCCCAGATGATGACGAAGTTGGGCTTTTTGGTTTGGGCGCGCTGGGCGGCAGGTAGTGCCGTCCCGAGGATCGCAATCAGGCACAGCAATCGGACCAGCGCGTTTGTCATGGGCGGGAGTCTCACTGACACATCATAACCGGGATGCCAGGCAGGCGCGGGTGTGTTCACTGGCTTCCCGCAACCGGGTCCAGGTCAGCGGACTTTCTCGGAAACGAACCCCGAACGGGAACGACCGCGCCGGAACCAGGCAAGCCCGGCCAGGGCCGATCCGATCACGGCGAAGACCGCCGGTTCCGGTATCGCTGTGCCCGCGTCTGCGTCGAGCGAAACATTGACGTTGCCCAATCCCCGATCGCTTGCGGTCGACGAAGCGGTATTGCCAACGGCGGTTACGATCAGCGCATGGTTCGAACTTCCGGGCGCCGGCGTATCGAACAGGGTCAGCCGCAAGTCCGCATTCACCACGTTCATCACCGACACCAGGAAGATCAAGTTGTCTGGCACCACCACATTCAGGGCGAAAAACGTCACACTGACCGTTCCGGTAGTCAGCGGATTGTCGATGTCAGAACCACCGAATTGATGCTCCGAACAGTGTGCTCGTACTGAGCGATAGGATTCCGAAAAAGATGGAAAAGAGTAGTGTATTCCTGTCTGGGCCAGCGACGAGTCTGGCCCAGAATCAATACTCTTCGCAAGGCAAATATATACTTATCGATACGCGATTCGGCGTAATCGAATGGAAAGAAGCGCATGCTATCTAGTTGCGAGGATTTTTCTCTTATGACAGCCACACTTCGACTGGTGCTTCTACTCGTCACGGCGAGTCTATCTTTTGGCCAACTGCGCATCAGCCAGGTTTACGGCGGCGGTGGCAACTCCGGGGCGACGCTGAAGAACGATTTTATTGAAGTTTTTAACGCTGGTGCAGTCGCCGTCGCGATGAACGGTTTCTCGGTGCAGTACGCGGCGCCCACTGGAACCACGTGGCAAGTCACCAACCTAAATGGGATGCTACAGCCCGGGCAGTACTTTTTGGTCCAAGAGGCAGCGGGCACGGGAGGCGCCGTCAATTTACCCACGCCGGACGTGACCGGCGCGATCAACATGTCAGGCACCGCGGGCAAGGTTGCGCTGGTCAGCAGTACCACCGCCTTGTCCGGAGCCTGCCCGACGGAAACGGTCGTCGACTTCATCGGCTATGGAACGGGAACCAACTGCTCGGAGACGGCGGTTACGGCATCGCTTTCGAACACGACAGCCGCCGTGCGCAACGGCGGCGGTTGCGTCGACACCAACAACAACAGCAGCGACTTCACTGTCACCGCGCCGAACCCGCGAAACTCTGCAACAACGGTAAACGCCTGCTCCGCGCCGAGTGGGTCCGGTGCGGCATCGCCGAACCCGGTTGGCGCCGGATCCACCACGCTGATCATCGTATCCGTGACTCCTGGAACCGTTCCGTCCAGCACCGGTATCACGGTAACGGCCGATCTCTCGAACCTCGGCGGTTCGGACACCCAGGCCATATTCGACAACGGGACCGGCGGCGATGTCACGGGTGGCGACAACCTGTTTTCGTTCTCCACCACCGTTGGAGGCGCAATCACCGCCGGACCGAAAGCGGTTTCTTTCACGGTACAGGACAGCCAGTCGCGCTCTTCCTCCGGATCGTTCAACGTAAACGTCACCACTCCGACGCCAGTCGTGTCGATTAGCCAGATCCAGGGAACCGGCGCCGCCTCCCCGTTTGTGGGGCAAACGGTTCAGACTTCGGGAATCGTGACTCTGCGCAAGAGCAATGGCTTTTACATGCAAACGCCCGACGCGCAGGTGGACAACGATCCGAACACGTCGGAAGGGCTCTTCGTGTTTACGAGCAGCGCCCCCCCGGCCGCCGCCGCCGTAGGCAACTCCGTGCAGGTCGCCGGCGTAGTCACTGAATTCAAGTCTTCGTCGCAAGGCGCGGAAGACCCCAACTCGCTCACCGAGATTACCGGCCCCACCGTCACGGTGCTCTCGACAGGAAATACCGTCCCGCAACCAATCGTCCTCAGCAGCGCCAGCATCAACCCGGCCCTCGGCTTCGGCCAACTGGAGCGCTACGAAGGCATGCGCGTGACCGTCGCTTCCCTGACGGCAACCGCACCCACCGGAGGCACTATCAACGAAGCGAATGCCACCTCCACTTCGAACGGACGCTTTTATGCGGTTCCCACCGGGGTGGCACGACCCTTCCGGGAGCCGGGCATCCAGATTGGAACGCCGCTGCCGGTCGCGGACGCTCCCCGCTGGGACGGCAATCTGGAGATCTATGAAATCGCTTTCAACATGCCCGGGGATACGGCCCTCGAAGTCACCAGCCAAGCCGTGATTACCAATGTCACTGGCGTTCTCGATTACTTCTCGCCCTACTACGTCATCCAGCACGACCCGAACACCACAGCCTCGGTGAGCGAGCTGCTGTCCGCGGTTCCGGTGTCGGGCGCAGGCCCGAATGAGATTGCGATCTCGGCCTTCAACATCGAGCGCTTCTACGATACCGCCGACGACCCGAATACCAACGACGTCGTTCTGACAACCACGGCATTCGGCAACCGGCTAAAGAAGCTCTCCCTGGCAATTCGCAACGTGTTGAAGTTCCCCGACGTGATTTCCGTCGAGGAGTGCGAGAACCTCACGACCTTGCAGGCGATTGCCACGCAAGTGGACAGCGACGCACAAACCGCGGGACAAACTCTTCCCAACTACGCAGCCTTCCTATTCCAGGGCAACGATATCGGCGGCATCAACGTCGGGCTGCTGATCAAGTCGACCGTTACCGTCAACTCAGTCACCCAATTGGGACGCACAACCACCTATACGGACCCCGGCACCGGCCAACCGGCCATTGTCTTCGACCGCCCGCCGTTGCTGGCCGATGTCACTGCGAAGCTGCCGACTTCGGATTCGGGCATCAACCTGAAGATTCTCGCGAATCACTTGCGCTCGTTGAACGGCAACGACACGCAGGACGGCAGCGGCAACCGTGTCCGCGCGAAACGCGCGGCAGGCGCCGAGAACGTCGCGGGTTTCCTGCAAACCCTGCAGTCCGCCTCCCGGGCAAACGTACTGACGCTGGGCGACTTCAACGCCTTCGAGTTCAACGACGGATACGTCGACGTGATTGGCACCATCAAGGGCACGCCAACGCCCGCGGCCGAGGTCCAAGTCGCTTCGCCGGATCTGGTCACCCCGGACTTCATCGACCTCATGGAAACGCGGCTCACCGCCGGCCTCGACCGGTATTCGTACAACTTTATTGGCAGTGCCCAGGTGCTTGATCACATCGTTGTCAATAACAACTTGAACTCCCGCGTGGCGCGCGTCGAGGTCGCTCGCAACGACGCGGACTTCCCTGAGTCGTTCCGCAACGACTCGACCCGGCCGGAACGTATTTCCGATCACGATATGCCCACCGTCTACATCACCTTGCCGAACGAAGTGACGACCAAAACCACCATCACCAAATCAAGTCTCTCGTTCAATCGAGTCACGCAGGTGTGCAGCGGATCGATCTCGGTGACAAACACATCAGCCGCCGCCTTCACCGGCCCCGTCTACGTGTTTCTGAATGGCCTGCAGGCAGAAGCGACGGTGCAGAATGCCGCCGGTGTCTCGAACGGTGTATCTTACGTGAGCACTTCTTCCTCCATCGCGGCAGGCGCAACGGTCAGCCTTCCGGTGCAGTTCAAGCTCTCCGCGCCGACAGCCATCCGCTACATCCCCACAGTATTCGCAAGCTCGTTCTAGAGACGAGGCGCGAGCATCGCGCGCGGGTTATTGTTCCGGAGAAAGGCTTCGACGTCGAGCGGCGACTTACCACGAGTGAGTTCGAAGAACGCTCGAAGTTCGGACTCCATGCGCTGCGCTTGCTGCTTGGTGGTGTTGGTGTAACCGAAAGCATCTGACGCTTCGCCGAGGCCAATGAGACCTCGATCGGTAGTGAGGCGGACCATTAGCCAGACGGTGCGTTCCGATGCCGGTACCGGGATCAGGTCGAGGCCCATGACGGCGATACGCGGCGCGGCGGCGAGACGCTTGAGCGCCGGAAAGGAGGCGACGGCGGTCAGAAGAGTCCTGCGCGTCAGGCTTTGGAACGTGGGCTTCGGCTGAATGTCAGGCTTCAACATGTTTGAAGATACTTGCGCGCGGCATCGGGCGCAACGGAACCGGTGCGATGGAGCAGTGCAT
>JAYVTO010000202.1:0-9989 GCA_043788745.1 Acidobacteriaceae bacterium | reverse complement strand
CCCGACGGCGGCCACTGATGAATCCGCTCTGGTCGGGGTCACTGATGCATCCGCTCCCGACGGGGCCCTTCGGGCCCCTTTGGTCGCGGCTCGGATTTGACGTTTTGCGCAGACGCTGCCAGTCACGAAGGGCTTGGATCACAATACGGGCGCGCGATTGAGAATCTGTTCAAACCGGCTGGAGAAGCTGCGTCGCGTGTGATTGGGCGTTTGCCCTACTGCGAGTCACGCGCACGAACGCCCTTGGCGCGCATCTTCTGGAGACGCTGCGAACCAGGAAACTCGCGCAGCCAGCCGTCGGTAAGGCTAATCGCGTCGCCGTAGCGGCCTTGATCGAGAAGTCCGGCCACGCGCTCCTCCACATCGCCTTCGATCGCGGACTGCAGCTTGGCGAGCCGGGTCGGGTCGCCGAGAGCCCTGTAGTGCCGCAACGCGGTGCGATAGTCGCCCGCGTCGCGTGCATGATCGCCTAGCAGAGCATGATTTGGAGCTGGCGGTTGGGAGGCCGGCGCAGCCGGTTCGGTCTTCCGGCCGGCGGCCGTCTTGCCTACCGATAGCGGCGTCGGTCGCGGCCCGGACTGCGTCGACTTCTCCGGTTCCTTCGGTTTCACCGGTCGCTCCAACGTCTGGGTCGTGGCAGTCGGATCGGAGACCTGTATCGGCTTACGCTCCCCGCTCGGCCAAATCGCCCAAGCGACGAGCGCCAGGATCGGAATACCAACCAAAAGCAACAATCGCGTTCGCGATGATCCGCCGGCGCTGTGGACGATGTTTCCCGCTGCGTTACTTGCCGCTTCCCGCCGAGAGGCCTCTCTCTTTGTCGCGTTCTCTCGCGCCACGCGGTCGCGTTCGGCGGCTTCGCGCTCGGCTGCATCTCTCGCGGCGGTCTCTGATGCGATGCGGTCGTGTTCCGCTTTGGCGGCGACTTCCCGCTCCCGCTCGGCTCGTTCTTTTGCGGCGGTCTCTTGTGCGATGCGATCGCGTTCCGCTTTGGCGGCGGCTTCCCGCTCCCGCTCGGCTCGTTCTTTCGCGGCGTTCTCAAGCGCGATCTGATTGCGCTCCGCAGCTTCGCGCTCGGCTGCATCTCTCGCGGCGGTCTCTAATGCGATGCGGTCGTGTTCCGCTTTGGCGGCGGCCTTCCGCTCCCGCTCGGCTTGTTCTTTCGCGGCGTTCTCTAGCGCAATCCGATTGCGCTCCGCAGCTTCGCGCTCAGCTTCTTGTTTTGCGGCGGTCTCTTGTGCGATGCGATCGCGTTCCGCTTTGGCGGCGGCCTCCCGCTCCTCGGTTGCGCGCTGGATCCTGCTTGCTGCCTCCGCGTCCGAGTCGCGCTGCAGCTTCTCCGGCAGCGCTGGATTTCCCGCGTTGCCGGTGCACAGGTTGAACAGATGCACCTTCGCGCCATGCTTCACGGCGTGTTCGCCAAGATCGGTGAGAAGCGATTCCCAGGTGCTCAACTGGCCGATGGTTTCCGCAACGTTTCTCGACAGCAGAATGTGCCCCGCGTCGCCGCAATCCATCACGCGTTGAGCGGTATTGATGCCGCCGCCCGTGACATTGCTGTTGGCGTTGATGTCGGAGTGCCGATAGACCGGCCCCGTATGAACGCCCATCCGTAGCTTGACGTCCGGGTGAGCTTTGAGCGCCTCCGCGACCGAAAGCGCGCAGCGCACCGGCAGCACCGGGTCGCCGTAGAACGCGAGCGCCATGCCGTCGCCGGTCGGAAGGCTGGTCAGTTGATGGGCCGCGTCTGCCTTCACGAACTCCGGCGTTGCGGTGACGGTGCGCTGCAAAATGCTGAGATGCGCGGCCTGATGATCCATGGGCATCTTCGAAAAGCCGACTAGATCCATGAACAGCACGTGGGCGATTTCAAGCGTCTGTTCGGCGTGCTCCGCCCGCGATGCGCGGGTTGCCGCCACCGGTCGCGTCGCGTGCAGCGCGGCGGAAAGCGCCTCGCCGAAATCCCGGGCGCGGGCGTGGCGCGCGGCGGGCTCCATCGAAAGCGCTTTCAAGATCGCGGCTTCCGCGGCTTCGGGAATGCCGGGCCGTAAATCGCGCGCCGTAATCTTCAAGCCAGTCAGTTGCATCTTCACCAACTGCATCGGCGACTCGGCATTGAAGGGCGTGCGGCCGGTGGCCAATTCGAAGGCAACGACTCCCAAGGCGTAGAGATCGCTGAGCGGCGAGGATTTGGCGTCGAACTGTTCGGGCGCCATGTACGCCCAACTGCCGGACATTATCGACGAATCCTTCGAGTGTGTCGTGACCGAATCCCGGATGCTGGCGATGCCGAAGTCAAGCAGCTTGGTTTGCTCGTCGGCCTCGCCGGAATTCTGCAGCATGATGTTTTCGGGCTTTACGTCGCGGTGGCAAATGCCCGCGTCATGGGCCGTGGTAAGCGCGTAGCCGAGCTGCCGGATCAGCAGCGCAACGCGATCAAGATCCATGCCGCGCGGCGTGATCGCGCGGCGCAGCGTATCACCCTTCACGAATTGCATCACCAGAAACGGCTTGCCGTCGGCAAGCTGGCCGAAGTCGAGCGCGCTGACGATACCCGGGTGATCGAGGCGCGCGAGGGCCTGCATTTCCTGGCTGAATTTCTTCAGCACCCAGGGATCTTCGGCGCGATGATCCAAAAGAACCTTGACGACGACGGGCCGGGAATTCAGATGCGTGTCGGCGGCGCGGTAGGTGGTGGCGAATCCGCCGCGGCCGAGAACGCTTTCGACGAGATAGCGTTCCTTGACGAGGACGCCGATCAGGCCGGTCGGAGCGGTAGAGTCGGATGCCATGGCGAACGCAGCTCGAATTGAAGCAACTCCTTCGCCTCGCAAAGCATTCGAGGGCACCAGGTGCGGCTGAGGTCCACGCCATAACCCTCCCGGCCTGTTCTCATTGGCCGCGTTTGCGAATCACGCGAGCGCGAATCAGCCGGTCGAGCCGCGGATACTCGCGATCAAGGTGCGCGTTGCCATCCTCGAACAACTTCGCCTGCTTGCCGCCGCGCATCCCGCCGCCGGACTCTTCGCCGTATCCGCAGTAGATTCGGTCCACGACCTCGATCCCGTCGACCACTTCGGCGAACGCCGCAAAGCCGTCCTTGTCCAGCCGCGAATTATCGGCGAGCGAGATGTAGATCTGCGTCGTCCGCGTGTCTTTGCCCGTCATCGCGAAGGCTAAGTGCCCCTTCGTGTTCGTACCGGCAACCGGGTCGTCCGCAATCGTGCGGTCTCTCCAAGTACGCGCGACAGCCGGATCGCCCGCGATCCCGAACTGCGCGATGAATCCCGCCCGCACGCGATAGAATCGCGAATCGTCGAAGAACCCGGCGCGCACCAGATTGTAGAATCGGTCGACGCCGAGCGGAGCCCATGCGCGCCGAGCCTCGACAACAAAACTGCCGGCGCTCGTCAAAAACCGCACACGGAACACTGCCGGCGCCTTCTTCTTCCAAAACGCAGTTTCCGGATTTCGCAACGCCTCGTTCGCGGGCGCGGCGCGCAGACTCGCCGCGATAAGAATCAAAGTGGCAAGTGTACTCATCGGCCGTACGCGAGGCGGAAACCAAGGTTCGACGCCGCACTCTTGATCTCACCCTTGCCCCGGCTGCCGACCAGGTACCGCCGGCAGAAATGCTCGCTGCAAAGATACGATCCGCCGCGCTGCACGCGCTTCACCGTCCCCGGCTCCCGCGGATCGTAGCTCGAGTCCGGACCTTTGGGATTCTTCACCGCGTTGCCCGCGCGAGCCGCATACGTGTCGGGCCGATACCAATCCGACGTCCATTGCCACACATTGCCGCACACATCGTAGAGCCCGTATCCGTTAGGCGGAAATGCCGTAACCGGCGAAGTACCCACGAATCCGTCAGACCCCGCGTTACCCTGCGGAAACGGGCCCTGAAACACATTCGCCAAATGCCGTCCGCCCGGAGTCAACTCGTCACCCCAGGCGTACCGCTTGCCCGCCAATCCGCCGCGCGCGGCGAACTCAAACTCCGCTTCGGTGGGCAATCTGCCGCCCGCCCACTGCGCGTACGCCTCCGCGTCTTCGTACGCGATGTGAACCACGGGATGCTCCTCGCGGCCCTTCCCCTGGCTCGACGGCCCTTCCGGATGCCGCCAGTTGGCGCCCGCAACGTACGTCCACCAATTCCGCATATCGTTCAGCGGGACCGCTTGACGCGGAGGCGTGAACACTGCGGAACCCTCCACCAGATCTTCCGGCGCGACTCCGGGCAGATCTTCCGGCTTCGGCTTTCGCTCGGCCACCGTGACGTAACCCGTCGCTGCGACGAACGCCGCGAACTGCGCGTTGGTCACCGGCGTCGCATCGAGCTGGAAGGAATCGATCGTCACCGTGTGGACCGGCTTCGCATCCGGCAGTTCGCAATCGGCGCAACCCATCTGAAACGTGCCGCCCGCGATACTCACGCGCGCCGCCTTGGTCGCAGGGAGCGAGCAGGACGCCGCCGTCATAATCAACCCTGCGACGAAAACGCCGATCCAACATGACGCCCTATTGTTCCAGTGCACTTCTTCGCAGTATAGTCGTTGAACACGCTACGGACGGCGCGGAGGCCCATGTTGACTGACACCCGGAACAATTGGATTCTGACTGCGCTCTTCCTCACGACCGCGAGCGCTCTCTGCGGGCAAGAGGTTCAAGGCAGGATTGGCAAGACCGTCGCTGATTCAACGCCTTATTGGCCCGTCCGCGCGCAGGCCCCCAAGGGCGCGCCGAACGTCCTTTGGATCGTCATGGACGACATCGGCTTCGGCCACATTTCCTCCTTCGGTGGCCCCATCGACACACCGAACATGGATCGTCTTGCGAAAGGCGGACTCCGCTACAGCAACTTCCACACCACCGCACTTTGCTCGCCGACGCGCGCCGCATTGCTGACGGGCCGCAATCATCATTCGGTGGCCTTCGGGATGGTTAGCGAATTTTCCGGCGGCTATCCCGGCTACAACGGCATGATGCCGCTTGAAAAAGCGATGATCTCCGAGATTCTGCTCATGAACGGCTACAGCACGTTCGCGCTGGGCAAGTGGCACTTGTCGCCCGCCGCCGAAATGTCGAAGCAAGGCCCGCACGACCGCTGGCCGCTCGGCCGCGGCTTCGAGCACTACTACGGATTCCTCGGCGGAGAAACGGATCAATACCGCCCGAATCTCGTCGAAGACAACAAGACGATCGACGGCGATCTCAAGGGTAAGCACCTCACGACCGCAATGACCGACAAGGCGATCACCTATCTTGAAGATCACCTCTCGTCGCGGCCGGAGAAGCCGTTCTTCCTTTATTACGCGACTGGCGCAACGCACGCGCCCCTGCAGGTTCCGAAGGAATGGGTCGACAAGTACCGCGGTAAGTTCGATCAGGGCTGGGATAAGGTTCGCGAAGAAACTCTTGCCCGCCAAAAGAAGCTCGGCCTCGTTCCGCTCGACGTACAGTTGCCGCCCCGCGAGCCCGGTATCAAGGCCTGGGACGCGCTGACGCCAACCGAGAAGAAAGTCTTCGCGCGTATGAACGAGATCTTCGCAGGTTTCGCCGGACACACCGACTACGAGATCGGCCGCATGGTGAAGTTCCTCGAGCAGCGCGGTCTCCTCGACAACACGATCGTCATGGTCAACGTCGGCGACAACGGCGCCAGCCAGGAAGGTGGCCTCAACGGAATGTACAACGACACCATCTTTTTCAACGCGCCCGTTCCACATCCGACCGCTGAAGAGAACAACAAGTGGTTCGACGACCTTGGCACGCATATGACCGCGACGCACTATCCGATGGGCTGGGCCATGGCAGGCAACACGCCGTTCCGCCGCTATAAACAGGACGCCTCAAACGAAGGTGGAACGCGCAATCCGTTCATTGTCCATTGGCCCGCGCGCATCAAGGACGCGGGCACGATACGCAGCCAGTATCATCACGTCACCGACGTAACGCCGACGCTGATTGAGGCCATCGGAGTGAAGCCGCCTGCCGTCGTTAACGGCTACATGCAGGCGCCGTTTGAAGGCGTCAGCATGATGTACAGCTTTGACGACGCGAAAGTGCGGACGCGCCACACGACGCAGTATTTCGAGATGCTGGGCCGCCGCGCGATCTACAAAGACGGCTGGAAGGCGTTAACCTATCATCCCGCCGGCGAGCCCATCGAGAACGACAAATGGGAGCTCTACAATCTCGAAAAGAATTTCAACGAGACCGACGATCTCGCCGCGACGTATCCGAGCATGCTGAAAGAAATGCAGGCGGCGTTTGAAGTCGAAGCAAAGAAATACAACGTCTATCCCATCGACGATCGTATTCAACGCCGCGTGCCGCCGACTCTATTGCGCCCGTCCTACGAGTTCGTGCCGTCGGAAGCGACGATGCCGCGCATGGGGGTCCCGGCGCTGGTGAATCGGTCGTATTCGATCACCGCCGACGTCGACGTTCCTACCAGCAGCCCCGAAGGCGCGATCTTCGCATTCGGAAGCCGCCACGGTGGGTTCACTCTCTTCGCCAAGAACGGCACGCTCAACTACGAATACAATTTCTTCGCGCGAGAGCGCTGGAAGATCACAGCGTCGGAGCCGCTCCGCCCCGGCCGCCACATGCTAAAACTTGACTTCGCCTACGCAGGCGGCGGTCCTGGCAAGCCGGCCGACGTCACGCTGTCGATCGACGGACGCGCCGTCGGCAAGCTCCGCCTGCCGGAGACCGTGCCCGTCACCTTCAGCAGCAGCGAAGGCCTCGACGTGGGAGCAGACCGCGGTACGCCTGTGAGTGATGCCTACAAAAGCCCGTTCGTGTACGGCGGCAAGGTCCACAAGATCGTGATCGACAGCAAGCAGTGACCTTGTCCCTCACGGGTTCGCAAAACCGGAGATACACTAAATCTATATGCGCCGCGCACCGATTCTGACCGCCGCCTTCGCCCTCTTCTTGCCACTCGCCTTCGCTGCCGAAGGCGCCGATAAGGACAGGCCGCTTCTCGGTCGCAAGACACCTGAATTCCAGATCGACATGCCCAGCGGCAAGCCGCTGCTGCTGTCGGCGTACAAAGGCAAAGTCATCTGCCTCGAATTCCTCTTCACCACGTGCCCGCATTGCCAGCGCGCCTCGCAGACCTACACCAAGCTCTACAAGGAACTGGGCCCGCAGGGCATGCAGCCGCTCGGCATCGCCACCAACGAGATGGCCGGACTGCTTGTCAACGATTTCATCCGCGACTTCAAGGTCGGCTATCCAGTCGGCTACAGCACGATGGACGCTTCGCTGCACTACCTGATGATCGACAAGAACAAACGTTGGGTTGTTCCGCAGGTTGTCGTCATCGATCGCAAGGGCGTCATCCGCTATCAGACGCCTTGGAACGGCGATGAAACCCATCAGGACGAAAACTTCATGCGAAACCTGCTGAAGGGCTTGCTCGCCGAACCGTCCGTGGGCCTCGTGCCGAAAAAAGCACCCACGAAGACGGCCGCCGCGAAGAAGGCCGATACAGGCACGAAGTAAACTCCCACTGCCCCGCGCCGCCTCATTGCAGTACCATGAACGGCATGGCTCTTCGTCCTTCGCGCCGTGCGATTCTTGCCGCGGGTCTCACTTCTACTGGTGTTCTCCTGGCCCAACGGGCCGGAGGACCACCCCCTGCCGATATCGCCGCTGATTCGCCTGTCGGCCGCCTGAAATCGCGCCGCGCCGAAGCGAAAGCCATCACCACGTCCGAGCGCGCCGAACGCCTGGAACGCGCCCGCAGAACGATGCGCGATCAGAAGCTCGACGCCATCGTCGTCGCCGGCGGAACCTCGCTCGACTACTTCACCTCCATCCGCTGGGGCAATAGCGAACGCTTCTTCGGTGCCGTGATTCCCGCGAAAGGCGATCCCTTCTACATCTCGCCCGCATTCGAAGAAGACCGCGCCCGCGAGCAGATCGCGAAAGCGCCCGGCGGCAAAGAAGCCCGCGTGCTCGTGTGGCAGGAAGACGAAAGCCCCTACGCGCTGCTTGCGCAAGGCCTGAAGGATCGTGGCCTCGCCGCGGGAAAAATCGGCGTCGAAGAAACCACGAAGTTCGTCTTTGCTGACGGCCTCGGCAACGCGAAACTCAACGTCGTATCCGCGACCCCGATTACCGCTGGCGTGCGCCAGATTAAAACCCCCACCGAACTCGCGCTGATGCGCCTCGCTTCTTCGGTTACGCTCGAAGCCTTTGAAGCCGCCTACAAGATGGCCCACGTCGGCATGACGCATACAGAATTTGGCGCGCTCGTTTCCGCCGCGCACGCGAAGCTCGGCTTCCCCGGCGGCGGCCTCGTGCTCTTCGACGAATACTCCGCCGTGCCGCACGGTACCACCATGCCGCAGCGCGCGAAAGAAGGCTCTGTCGTGCTGATTGACGGCGGCACCAACGCCGAAGGCTACCAGTCCGACATCACCCGCACCTTCGTCATCGGCAAAGCGACCGACAAGATGAATCGCGTCTTCGACCTCGTGTCGAACGCGCAGACCGCCGCACTCAAGCACGCCCGTCCTGGCGTCTCCGCCGAATCCGTCGACGACGCCGCGCGCAAAGTCATCGTCGATGGCGGCTTCGGACCCGGCTACAAATACTTCACCCACCGCGTCGGGCACGGCATGGGCATGGATGGCCACGAGTGGCCGTACCTTGTACCGCAGAACAAAATGCCGCTCGCCCCGCACATGACCTTTTCCGACGAACCCGGAATCTACATCCGCGGCGAATTCGGCGTGCGCCTCGAAGACGACATGCACATTACCGAAAACGGCGCCGAACTCTTCACGCCGCAAAGCAAATCGCTCGAAGACCCGTTCGGAAAATAGAGCCGCCTGGAATGCCCGGAATCTGAGCCAATATGGACATCACAACAATTCTGTCCTGGGTCGAGGCGAACGGCTATTACGCGCTGTTCGCGGCCCTGATGCTGGGTATCGTCGGCCTGCCGATTCCCGATGAAACAATTCTCGTCTTCGTCGGCGCGCTGCTGGCAAGAGGCAAGTTCAATCCGCTCCTGATGTGGCTTACCGCCTGGTGCGGCGCCATGAGCGGAATCTCGCTCAGCTATCTGATCGGCCGCACTCTGGGCATCGGCTTCGTCCGCAAGTATGGAAAGTATTTTCATCTGACGCCGCAGCGCCTGGAGAACGTCCACAAGTGGTACGAAAAGATGGGCCAATGGATTCTGGTCATCGGCTACTACATCGCCGGCGTCCGCCACTTTTCGGCGATGATCGCCGGCACTACCGGACTCAGCTATCCCCGCTTCGCGCTCTTCGCCTACACGGGCGCCGCCATCTGGGTTTCGACGTTCCTCGGCCTCGGCTACTTTCTCGGCGACAACTGGGAGGCCGTCGCGCATCTCGCCCACGAGTATTTGCTGTACGCGAGTATCGTTGTGCTGACAATCGTCGCGATCTATTTTGGGATCCGCTGGCTGCGTCGGCGAAACCGGCCGATCTAGTGCGATAACCCCGTGATTCGTATCGAAACGATCCCCGCCCTTCAGGGCGGGGATGCTGATGCTATTTTCCGAGCGAAGTGCACCAAATCCGAGCCGCGACCAAAGCGGCCCGAAGGGCCGCGTCGGGAGCGGATTCACGAGTCGGCACCCCGCCCCGCTGCTACCAGGATTGAACAACCTACAGTGTCGCCGCCCGAGAGTGAACGGATCTCTCCCATACCGACAGCGCCAGATTGAACCCCGCCCTGCTGCTACCAGGATTGAACAACCTACAGGGTCGCCGCCGGAGAGTGAACGGATCTCTCCCATACCGACAGCGCCCGATTGAATCCCGCCCTGAAGGGCGGGGAACGCGCGACCTTACGGTTGCGCCTCGGGGGTTGGATTAGTACGCGCGACCTTACGGTCGCGCCTCGGGGGATTTGCGCCCTCGGGGTGCTGAGCTGGAAGCGTGCGCGCTATTGGGCACAGTTCTGGTTCCTGCTTGGCGAATTGAGGATGCGTGGTGGGG
>JAYVTO010000201.1:0-13894 GCA_043788745.1 Acidobacteriaceae bacterium | reverse complement strand
TTGGTCGCGGCTCGGATTTGGTGAACTTTGCAATGAACATACCCTCCGCGTCCCCGTCCTCAAGGGCGGGGATAGAGCGTTTGCGCCTCATGCTGAGATCTCTCGTTGCTGCTGCTCGCAACTGATTTCGGGCGGTCATGACGAGCGCGCGTCCGCTCACTTCGTTCGCGGTTCTTTGCGCCGTCGATCGGGCCGCGATTGCGGCTTCGGGCGGTCGCGATTGCGGCAGGCAGGGTCCCATGCTTTGCGCTGCGTGGGACCTGGCGCTGCGTCGGACTTGGCGCTGCGTCGGACCTGGCGGTCCGACCTACCTTGAAGGCCCGCTTTGGTGCCGGCTATTTTTTCGGCGGAGGAATTGCCGAGCCAAGGTTCATCGAACCACCGCCTTCGCTGACGTAGTTGCGGTTCCAGGTCGGGATCTCAACCGTGACATCGCCGGTGATAATTGCCTGACACGCGAGCCGCGAATGAAGGGTCAAGCCGGGAGCCATGTCGAGGCGATCGAGTTCGTCGTCATCGGCCGGCGAGAGGTTGCTGTCGCCGGACTTCACAATGACGTGGCACGTGGTGCACGCGCAGCTTCCGCCGCAGGCATGTTCGATGTGAATACCAAAATTGATGGCGACATCGAGGATCGACTCCGGCTTGCCATGTTCGTCGTACGGCATCTTGCCGTGTTCGAACTCCACGGTCTGGTCTGGATTCACGAAGATGACTTTGGGCATTCCCTCATAGTACCGTGCCATGTTCGCCCGGGTCCGGTTTCCCGCAGTGAACGGCGTGATTTGTAGGAGAAACGGCGAAGTTGCCATACTAAGAGGCGAGTGTTTCATCAACTAGAGAAATCCATCCTGGCAGCGTTCGCGCGCCTGGTCGCCGAAAGATTCGCGGGCGATGTTCCGGTTCTATCGGAACAGCCCAAGCAGACATCGTTCGGAGAGCTGTCGCTGCCCGTGGCGTTTCAGTTAGCGCGTCCGCTGCGCAAAGCTCCGAAGGCGATCGCGCAGGAGATCGTCGATGCCGCAGGCGCAATCGACGGAGTCGCCGGGTTCGAGATCGCAGGCAACGGCTTCATCAATGTTCGTTTCGATCGCGGAGCATACGGACTCGGCGTGTTCGAAGGACGCGAGAGCATTGCGCCGGAGACCGCCGGAAAGATCATCGTCGAGCATACGAATATCAACCCGAACAAGGCGGCACACATCGGCCACCTGCGCAACGCGATTCTCGGCGATACGTTGGTGAAGATGCTGCGCGCGGGCGGCCGTCGCGTTGAAGTGCAGAACTACATCGACAACACCGGAGTGCAAGTGGCCGATGTCGCGGTGGCGTTCGAGAAGTTGGAGAAGCTGGGCGTCGAGGATGTACGTAAGCTAATCGAGAACGCCGACAAACCGTTCGACTATCTCTGCTGGGATCTCTATGCGCGCATCTCGTCCTACTACGCCGACAACAAGGACGCGCAGCAGTGGCGTCGCGACGCGCTGCACGCAATCGAACACGACGAAGGCCTAACCGCGCAGCTCGCGCATGTGGTCGCCGACGCCATTGTGAAACGTCACCTGAAGACCATGTATCGCCTGGGGATCGTCTACGACGTGCTGCCGCGCGAGAGCGAGATTCTGCACCTGCAATTCTGGGCGACGGCGTTCGAGCAATTGAAGGAACGCAAGGCGATCTACTTCGAGGAACAAGGCAAGAACAAGGGCTGCTGGGTGATGCCGGCGTCGGCGTTCCGCGATCAGGTGTCCGAAGAAAAAGAGGAGGCCGACGATAGCAAGGTCATCGTGCGCTCGAACGGTACGGTCACTTACGTCGGCAAAGACATCGCGTATCAGATGTGGAAGTTCGACCTGCTCGGCAAAGACTTCCACTACCGTTTGTGGAGCACGTATCCGGACGGGCATGAGGCGTGGGTTTCGACCGATACGGCGGGGGGCGATTCGCCGAAGTTCGGCGGCGGAACGCAGGTGTTCAACGTTATCGACTCGCGCCAGTCGTACTTGCAGGATGTCGTCGTCGCGGGGCTGCGGGCTTTGGGATATCCGGAGCAGGCGGAGAAGAGCGTCCACTTCTCGTACGAGATGGTCGCGCTGACGCCGGCGACATGCGTCGCCATGGGCATCGAGTTATCAGAAGAGGACAAGCGCAAGCAATACGTGGAAGTATCCGGCCGAAAGGGCCTCGGCGTGAAAGCCGACGACCTGATCGACAAGCTGATCGAGAAGGCGCTGGACGAAGTGACGTCGCGACATCCAGATTCGAGTGAAGAAGAGCGCCGCACGGTGGCGACGCAGATCGCGGTCGGCGCGCTGCGGTATTTTATGCTGAAATTCACGCGCAATTCGGTGATCGCGTTCGACATGCAAGAGGCCTTGAGCTTTGAGGGCGAGACGGGTCCGTATGTGCAGTACGCTTCCGTGCGCGCCCGCAACATCCTGCGCAAACTCGCAGACCGAGGAGAGAGCCTGCCTGACTTCGCGGCCGTGCTCACGCGAGAAGCGATGGCCCGTCAATTGGCGGACGAAGATTGCTGGCAACTGCTGTTGGCGGGCTCGAGAGCGGGTTCGGCGATTGAGCGCGCGATTACGTCCGGCGAGCCGTCGCACGTTGCCCGCTATGCGTTCCAGTTCGCGCAATCGTTTAACAACTTCTACCATTCGTATCAGGTGCTGGCGGAAGAGAATCCGGAAAAGCGAGCGTTTCTATTGTGGATGACGGAGTTCGTGCGGGCGCAACTGGAGCGAACGCTGCGCGTATTGGGGATCGAAGTGCCGGTATATATGTAGCCGGGCGCGCGGTGAATGACGGAGATACAATGGAGGCAAATGACGCCCAAAGTGGAAGCTACTTTTGAGCTTGAGGGCGTATTGCGTCGGGCGCACTCCATGCCGTTGGCCAGTTAGCAGCAGGTCGAAGTGACCGTTTTGGAAGTGCCGAAACCGGGAGGAAGATGGGCAGCCGTAGATCTCGAAAGCGGGGAGATTTGGCTGTACGCTGATAGCGTTCGGGCGGCGCGAGATCAAGGGAGGCTTTTGAGACGGGGTGAGCCTTCAGCGAGGCCCGTAGTGAGAAGAATCTGCTCTTAAGGAGATGGTGGCTTGATCGCGTTCATCTCGGCCTCGCGGAGTAGGATCAGATCGTCTATCTGTCGGCGCACGAGGGTCTCACGAACACCGGGGAAGGGCGACCGATGGCGGAAGTTCGCTGGTCTCTGCTACTGCGATACCATCTCTTGCAGTCGCAGTTAAGACATTTATCATGAGCCAACTTTTTCGGACCAAAAGCATCGACGCGCTTGTCGCGGCAGCCGACGAACCCGGCGCACGACTGAAGAGAACGCTCGGCCTCTGGAGCCTGATTGCACTTGGCATTGGCTCCGTGATCGGGTCGGGCATTTTCACGCTCACGGGAACGGCGGCGGCGGGCGAGACGTTCACGGTCAAGAGCATCCTGAAAGCGCCGGTGCTCGATCTGATCCTGCACGGGCCGAACGCGGTCGGCACGTTCGGGCGTCCGGGAGCTGGGCCGGGCATTGTGGTTTCGTTCCTGCTTGTCGCACTCGCGTGCGGCCTCGCCGGACTCTGCTACGCCGAGTTGGCGTCGATGATTCCGATCGCCGGCAGTGCGTACACGTACTGTTACGCGACGCTGGGTGAGATTTTCGCGTGGATTATCGGATGGGATCTCATTTTGGAATATGCCGTTTCGAACATGGCTGTGGCCGTGGGCTTTAGCGCGTACTTCAACGACATGCTCGACAACCTGCTGGGATTCCACTTGCCTGCGATCATCTCGGGCCCGACGTTCAACGATAATCTGGACCCAACGGGTGCTTGGTTCAACGTGCCGGCATTCCTCGTCGTGATGGCGCTGACGTGGGTGCTGGTGCGCGGCATCAAGGAAAGCTCGAACGCAAATAACGGTATGGTCGTTCTGAAGCTGATCGTGATTCTGGCGTTCATCTTCGGCGCGGCGCACGCGATCAAGCCGGGCAATTGGCATCCGTTCTTTCCTACCGGTTCGACCGGTGTGTTGACCGGCGCGGCGGTGGTGTTCTTTACCTACATTGGATTCGATTCGGTGTCGACAGCAGCAGAGGAATGCAATAATCCGCAGCGCGATCTGCCGCGCGGCATCCTGTGGACGCTGGTGATTTGCGGAATCCTTTACGCGGGCGTCGCGTTGGTGCTGACAGGGATCGCGCCGTACAAAACGCTGGCCAACGCGGCTCCGGTGGCGAACGCACTGAAGGCGCTGGGCATGGATCAGTTGCGATTGATCGTGACGGCAGGCGCGCTAATCGGCATGATCTCTTCGCTGCTGGTGTTTCAATACGGGCAAGCGCGCGTGTGGTTCGCGATGTCGCGCGACCGGCTGTTGCCGGATGCGTTCTCAAAGGTGCATCCGAAGTTCCGCACGCCCTATGTGGGTACATGGGTGGCGGCATTCCTGGTCGGCATTCCGTCGGGGCTGCTCGACATCGGGACGCTCGCCGATTTGACGAACATTGGTACGCTCTTTGCGTTCATGATTGTCGCCGCGGGCGTATTGATCCTACGCAAACGCCAGCCGGAGCGGACGCGCAGCTTCCGCGTGCCGTGGTCGCCCGCGGTGCCGATTCTCTCGATGCTGTGCTGCTTTGTGTTGATGCTGAGCCTGCCGCTCGAGACGTGGATCCGGTTCTTTGTGTGGCTCGGCATCGGAATGGTGATTTACTTCTTCTATGGAAAGAAGCGCGCGGACGAAGTGGCTCGCTAGGGTCAGGCTGGCGGCGCTGTTGGCGCTGTCTCTTTCCGCACAGACGCCGAAGCCCGACACGGAGGCGTCGAGCGTCAGCGACACGTGGCGGATCCGTACGGTCCGTTGATCGAGTACGCGCGGATGTGCGGCGTCGTGGCGCCGGGGAGTCCACCCCAAGCAAACAAGCCGGCCGCGAAAGCTTAGAGTTTTCTCAAGCGCACGCCTTGCACTGTGTGATCGACGCCTTTGACGAGAATGAGGTCGGCGCGCTCGCGCGTGGGCTGAATATTCTCGCGAAGGTTGACTCCGTTTATCTCGCGCCAGATCCGTTCCGCGGTCGCGATGGCTTCCTCTCCCGATAGATCCGCGTAGCGATGAAAGTACGATCCCGGATTCTGGAACACCGTGTCGCGCAGTGTGAGGAAGCGCTCGATGTACCACTTCTCAATCTCGTCTTCAGGCGCGTCGACGTAGATCGAGAAATCGAAGAAATCGGAGACGAACATCCGCGACGAACCGTCGCCGGTCTGTAGCACGTTGAGGCCTTCGACGATGACGATGTCGGGGCGAGTAACCTGCTGCTGCTCGCCGTCGACGATATCGTAGGAACGGTGCGAGTACACCGGGGCATGGACGTTTTGCTGGCCCGATTTCAAGTCCGCCACGAAGTGGATGAGGTTGCGGACGTCGTAGCTTTCCGGGAAGCCCTTGCGGTTCATTATGCGGCGCTCTTCGAGCACACGATTGGGCCAGAGGAAGCCGTCGGTAGTGATGAGGTCGACCTTGGGATGATCGGGCCAACGCGAGAGCAGCGCTTGCAGGATGCGGGCCGAGGTGCTCTTGCCGACAGCCACCGAGCCGGCGATTCCGATGACATACGGCACTTTCGCGGGCAGGTTGCCGAGAAACAGGTCGGTCGCTTTGTGGAGATTCTGCGTCGCCGACACGTAGAGGTTGAGCAGGCGCGAAAGGGGCAGATAGATGGCGACGACTTCATCGAGGGAGAGTTTTACGTTGATACCGCGCAATCGCTCCAGGTCGTCTTCGGTCAAGGTGAGCGGAGTGGAAGCGCGAAGTCCGGCCCATTCGTCGCGATCAAAGGCGACGAAGGGCGAAAGCTCAGAACGAGGCATGCTAGGGAAGTGTAACAAGACAGGCCATGGGACGGGACGGGAGAGGTTCCATGGCTAAACTTCACAAAAAACCAGGGCGAACCGATGAGAATATTGTGCGCCTGAGCCCACTCTTCTTCAAAGTGAGTTACGCCACCTGGACTGCGGCCGAGTGCCCGTTGACGATTGAGTATGCGATAGAGGCAGTGCGTGAAGTACGTCGCATCGCGAACGGGCGCGGCGGGAAACGGGGCGTGCTGTATGGACGGCTGGACGGTCAGACGCTTCGGATCATGCGCGCGCGGGCGGTTCCCGAGGGTGCCGACGAAAGAGCGTGGGCAAAGCTTGCGGCGTCGTTTCCGTCGGGATTGACGGCGGCCGGCCTGTTCTCGGTACGCGAAGAAGTGGCGCTCTCGAGGGGCGATCTGGAAATGCTGCGGGCGCAGTTCCCGGCCCCCTGGCAGGTTGCGCTGATCGTCACGCAATCCGGCCGGGCCGGATTCTTCGCGCGCGACTACGATGGCATGCTCGATCCGTTTCACTGCCACCTCGAATTCGACATCAGCGAGTCGGATGCACTGGTTCCGGTGCCGTTCTCGTCGGCGGCACTCCACCGGTCACGAGTTGCGGGAAGGCACGATAGGTCCTCGATGCAGGCGCCTGTCTTGAAATGGGCGGTCGCGGGACTTATCGCGGCCGGCGTGGGCTACGGGGCGGCTCTTTATGAACCAGCCGAAAAGCTGCAGCTCGGGGTGCAAGAAAACGAGAACCGCATGACCATTTCCTGGAACCGCGCCGCCTTGAATGGCGCGGCATCCGGCGCGGTCGAGATCCTCGATGGACCCAATCGAGTGTCCTTCAACCTCGACCCCGCCGATCTCGCCTCGAGCCGCCTAACCTATGTGCGGCGCACAGGCGACGTTTCGGTTCGCTTCCGGAGCAACGGATTAGACCATGCAACGCGCTTCCTCGGACGCACCACGGCGGCAACGGTCCGCGACGAGATTGAAGGATTCGTTCAGAAGTCGACGGTGCTGCTTGGCGAAACCGCGGATCGCGACACGCGAATCCGCGAATTGCAGACGAAAGTGGATCTGTTGAATGCGCGCGTAATCCGCGGCGCAACGAGGAAACGGTGAATGGGCCAGCCTTTCGTGGCCATTTTCTTTGCTTCTCTTGTCCCGGCTTCGCCAACGTGAGTTCGAACCAGACACGCGGGGCGTGGTAAACTACGAAATTACGCCAGTTGTTTCTCAGCACGGGCGCGTAGCTCAGCTGGTTAGAGCGCCTGCTTCACACGTATGTGTGTCTGGTAGCTAATCGCCATATTCGTGTATTTTCAGCCACATCCGTGAGTAGTCCTGTTGAAAATACCGCATACTTCCGATATGCTTCAGTGTGACCAAGCCACCGGCCATCTCCCAAAAAGCTTCTCAAGTTGGCGATCACTTCAGCACCTTTCAGATGGATCGCTTGGTCAACAACGTGTCACCCAAGACGCTGGAGCTTTACGAAAATTCCTGGAAGTTCTTCGGTCCTGACCTGGATAAGGTTCGGCTGGACCTGAAGGGCAAGAAGGGCGACGACCTAATGAGAGCCGAGCGGGTCGTTCTCGACACGCTAAAACTGGCGAGAGCCAAGGCCAAGTTGCAAGAACGTGCGATCACGCCGATCAGCATCAACATCTATGGCCGGGTGATGAACACGTTTCTTCGCTTTCTCCAAACCGAAGGCATCTTCGCCAACCGCTTCGTACTGGAGCCGCTGCAAGAAGAGACCGGAGATCGCAGGGAGTTCTTTCGTGATGATGAAATCCTCAAGCTCCAGAACTACCGCCCGAAATCCTTCAATCAGACCCGAGCGTGGACCATCGCTATGTGCATGTTGGACACCGGAGTTCGTGTTGATGAAGCCCTTTCGTTGGTGGCTGACGACGTGGACATGCACTCCGAAGTCATCACGATTTTGGGAAAGGGCAACAAGAGGCGTGTTGTGCCGATGAGCAACATGTTTCGTCTGCTCCTATTCCGGTACACGCAGAAAACCGCACCGGCGTTCACCTACGTGTTCGGAACCAATAAGGGAACGAAGACAAGCCAGCGCAACTCACTTCGGGACATCGGGGTCGTAGAACGAAAAGCTGGAATACGAGAATTGTCGTGGCATTCGTTTCGGCATACCTTTGCCACTGGTTTCCTTCGCAGAGGCGGCGACATCTACAAATTACAGCGCATTCTCGGTCACGCAGATTTGAAGACGACAAGCGTGTATTTGCACATGGTCACCGAATATTTCACTACGGGACACGATCAAGTCAGCAGTCTTGCGCCGCTGCCAACGCAAAGAGAGTTGAGGATCGTGAACGGGAAGAAAGCAAGTTAAGCCGTGGCGCTCTCCGTTCTGAAGGTGCTAAATATTCGCATGAACCCCAAAACCTTTAGCGAAGAACTCGGAACACACTTGGCTGGCGTTATCAGAGAATTGATCGAAGAGGAAAAGGCCGAAGAGGTTCGTGCCAAGGCAAGTCGTCAAACAGTTGGCAGGGACTCAGAGTGCGCTGATCGAATCATCTCAAACCTCTTGAGCGTCTCAAACTGTCTTTCCACCGGCTGAATTTCCCTCCCTTGCAACGCCAGGGCGGGATTTACTAAACAGTTCAGATGGATACCTTACTTTGAGATTTCACTGGTGAAGGTCTTCCCAAGTGAACTACGATCTTGGACCGACGCTCACATCCTCGACACCATTCGCTTTCTGGCAGATGTAGCTGATTCGCTTCGATGGACGTTTGCCGTCCATCATGTGTGCGTGAGATATATCGAACGACTTGCATGGCATTCCTCGTGACAAGCGGCTCATCCGGCTATCCGTTTCTTCCGCTGCTCAACGACTTCAATCGCAGACAAAATTGCCCTGCGAGTGAATTCTGAGCGGGTCATCGTGCCGAGCGCCGGTATATCTCGAAGAGCAGCGTCCACTCTTGTAGTGAGCGCAGGATCGACCCGAACGATTAGCACATGGTCAAGTTTGGCTCTGGACTGTTTCATTCCGAGAAACACACTCCTAAAGTTCTTCATAGTGATCCTCCATCTCGCAGTACGACCACGCCGCCGCCAGATGATCGGGGTTCGACAGCGCTTTCTGCACTGCCGTACTGTACGCTTCAAATTGTTCCGGCGTCATGCCGTAGACATCTTCCTTGACCAACTGCATCATGTCCTTGATACGACGCTCTGTGGCTTTGGCGTTTACGATGCCATACCGATACCGAATAAGTTCTTCAGAGTCAGCTAGAGCCTGTTTAATCTTCTTTTGTGTTACTCTCTGTTTCTTTTGTTTGCTTTCCATACTCATCTCCTACAGACACACGAATAAACAAGAGCCTGTGATCAGCAGGCCACGCTTGTCTATTCGTGGGTGTTCACTTGGGTCTGTTCAGCACGTAAGTTTGCACGAAGACCCGATTCATAATTACGTGCGACTTCGCCGGAAGTCGCTCGACCAGACGATCTGTTCTGCGTACTCGCTTGCGCCTTTCGAGGCATACCGAACAGCACCGGCAACATCGTAGATGCGCTGGATTAGGATGTCGGAGCGCAGCGTCCTGCGTTCTCCGAACCATGAACCAGCTTCCTTTGGCGTCCAGAGAGATGCCGCCCTGGAATCGAATCGCCCGATCAATTGATCCGGCACTCGAATCAGAACATGAATGTGATCTTTTCCCAACAACGGCCCGGACTCTACGAAGCCAACAAAGAGGAAGGCATCTCCCTCGTTAAGTTTTGCGAACTTTCTCCCAAACAGAGCTTGGAGCACGCTCGTATTCCAGTTGTGAAGATGCGTCACGATGGTCCGAAACCGAGTCTCCCGATTACCAGACAACTGCTTTGCGTAGTTCATGGTCGCCATGTGTGTTGGCTGTATAGATGAAAGCCCCGTCTGAAAATCCTTGCGCCACTGGTTATTTGTCATTGTCATCTCGTATGCACACTTTATATAGACCCCGAGATTTGCAGAGACCGAAGTGCTTCTGTTTCTACAGGATGCAGGCATGGCAAAATATTGTCTGATCGTAACTATGGTGACTCATCAATTGACAGACCATCTCTTGTTGCACTACACTTGAACGTCATGGCAACAAAGTCGCAGACAAAAACAAACGGGCACAAGGCCAAAACTCATGAGGAGCCAGAGGCATCGAAGTCCATCACTACTGCGATGCACTTGCCACGCCAGACCTGGGAATTACTGCGTTCCGTGGCGTTTCATCGTGCCCAATCGAGTGGTGGCCGAGCGTCAGTGAGCAAGGTCATCACCGATCTTGTAGAAGAACGAAGAAAAAAGTTAGAGGAAGAAGTTGCTCTGAAATAGTGGGAAAGCTGCGCCGCTAAAGTCCATCATAATGATTAGTCATCAATTGACATGTCATCATGTAACATGGTACAGTGTTGATTGAGATGAAGACCGTTGGTTACGCAAGAGTGAGTTCAGAAAAGCAGTCGGCGCACGGCGTTTCGTTGGAAGCGCAGGTCGAGAAGATTCGTGCAATGTCACAAGTGCAGAGTTCCGAGCTTGTAGAAATCATCGTGGACGGCGGCGAGTCCGCAAAGTCGCTCGAACGCCCTGGTATGTCACGACTGCTTCAACTTGTTCGAGATGGAGCGGTGCAATGCGTGATCGTCACAAAATTAGATAGGTTGACTCGCAGCGTGAGAGACTTGGCCGAACTCGTTGAGTTGTTCGCTCGGCGTGCGGTCGCACTTGTCAGCGTCGCAGAATCATTGGACACTTCTACTGCTGCTGGCAGACTTGGTCTCAACATGCTTGTCAGCGTTTCTCAATGGGAAAGAGAGGCAATCGGCGAACGCACTCGCTTTGCACTGGAGTACAAAAAGAGACGTGGTGAGCGGGTTGGTAATATCCAATATGGGTTTCGACTCGCTGACGACGGAAAGCATCTGGAACCGAATCCACTCGAACAGCAGGTGATCGCCCGTGTGCGAAGATTGAGAGCAAAAGGTAAGACTCTCCGAGCCATCGCAGGCGAACTAAATCGGAAGGCGATCACGACTCGCCGGGGTACGGCATGGCATCACGTCTACATCAATGGAGTCTTGAAGACGGCACAATCGGTGTATCGATGAACCTAGAAGTCCCATCGCCAAGCACCACGCTGCGAATTGCCAAAGCCAACGCCTCTCAACTCTCCGTTTGTATCCAGAATGGTTTGTGGGCCGCAACAAAGAATCGTCTGGCAGGTTGGAACCTCGGAGACAGGCTGCTTGTGTTTGCAGAGGATGGGCAGATTCTATTAGGAACCGTGACCGGCCCGTGGTACGAGTCTGATCTGCTTATCTTTGAAGGTGGGTTTTTCCCTTATCGCATACCTCTGAACATCGGCACCATTGTCGATTCCCCTAGATCGGCATCGACCATGCGTGAGGTTCGTCGGTTACTGTCATCGCATTATGGATCACGATACGGCATTCGCATCTTGATGCAATTGCCTTTGGTGCCGGAACTCAGTACGAAAATCATAGAGGTCATTGAAGGCGATGCAGCAGTTTGCACTACGAAGTGAATGAATTTATGGCAGCACAGGAAAAACTACGAGCACCACGAAATCGGACGATGGTCTTGTCTGAAGATGACCGCATCCGACTTCGGAATCGCCTAAAGGATCGTTATCCTCCGCAGGGCGAAAACATTACAATTCACGGTGAGTGTATGGCGGTTGTGGATGACATGCCGAGCAGCGCCGTCGATCTACTCATTCTTGACCCACCTTACAATCTCACAAAGACATTCGGTGAGAATGTGTTTACCCGGAAAGCTGTGGACGATTACAGCGCATGGCTAGACGGTATCGTCTCTAAGCTAATTCGTGTTCTGAAGCATGATGCCAGCGTATACATCTGTGGAGACTGGCATACTTCGGCGTCGATCCTGACGGTGGCTTCCAGGTACTTAACCGTTCGCAATCGCATCACTTGGGAACGTGAGAAAGGCCGTGGAGCAAAGACGAACTGGAAGAATTCTAGTGAAGACATTTGGTTTTGCACCGTGGCGGATCATTACACGTTCAACGTTGAAGCTGTAAAACTCAAGCGCAAAGTACTCGCTCCGTACCGGCTGGAGAATGGACTTCCAAAAGATTGGGCGGAAACCGATATTGGCAACTTCAGAGATACTCACCCGTCAAACATGTGGACTGATATCACTATTCCTTTTTGGTCAATGCCAGAGAATACGGATCATCCACCGCAGAAGAGCGAGAAGCTGATCGCCAAGCTGCTACTTGCTAGTAGCAAGGTTGGTGACTTGGTGTTCGATCCTTTTCTTGGGAGTGGAACAACTTCAGTCGTTGCGAAGAAACTAAAGAGACGCTACTTGGGCATCGAATTGAATGAGGAGTATTGTCTTCTGGCAGAGCGGCGACTTGAGGTTGCGGAGCAGACATCCGAGATTCAGGGCTACGTCAATGGTGTGTTTTGGGAAAGAAACACTCTTCAACTTCAAGGAACTCGGCGGTCGGCAAACGGCGATGCCTCGTCGGGCGTTGGCAGTCTTTTTGCCGAGAGTGATTCCGATTAGGTTGGTTAAAGAGCTATCAATGTTCGTAGTAATGTTTGTGCCTTTTCGACGCTGATGTGTTCCAAGTACCCATCTACTAAAATCGGTGTAATGTCTCCGCTCAGTTGAGTGACGCCTCGTGAAGCCCGACCCGCCCAATGGAACTGAATCCGGGTGTGATCTATGATGATGTCATCAAAAACGGAAACCAGTCGGGGTATTACTTCTTCAGAATCAGGATTGATTGCGACCACAAGTAGTGAGAACATCGCTGTGCCGGTCGCCAGAACACGGAGCGTCTTGTCGATATTGTAGAGCTTCGGACTTGAAAGTCGATTCAAGAGCTTCGTCTTGATGTCCACGACCAGAGTTACGCCGTGCGAGAGACCGTAAGAAAGATCACTCAGGTGGTGGAAGTTTGTGGTCTGCGTAATGATTTGTTCGATTGTATTTCCTCGTATGTTCACATTGTCGGATGCCGCTGCTTGAAGAATGTCGGGCTTTCGCTTGAGAACTTCTTCTATCAACTGGTGGCGCAGCGCAAGGTAATCAAGCTGTTTGATTGATTTGCTTGCCAGGAGCGGCGAGTCAAGGATTCGTGTTAGTTCGTCGCCGGAAGGGACAAAGCGTTTCCCTGTCGGCACTATCGCAGTCGTGGCTTCAACAAGCCGTACAAGATTGTCTTCCCACGGCATCTCACGGTGGACGGAGAACAAGTAGTCGAAGTTCTTCGGCTCATTAAGAACGCCGTCCCATGTTCTCATGATGTCGTGGCCCAAGAAACTTCCCTTAATATTGTCGATCCGTAACTGGTGAGAGCTATGACTGATCTTCTTGAGGAACGTGCTGTTGCTTAACAAAAAGTCCACGGATTCTGGCCTTACGATCACAATCACGAAGGGTTTTTGGTCATATCGCCGCAATGCCGAAAGGGACAAAATGGTATTTGAGAAACTGCTGCCCGTGGCTTCCGAGAAGCGGAATGCCGAGTCATGCGCTCGAAATACCGACCGCTCCTGCACTAACCCGAATTGGATTGCGACGTGTCTTTCGATGTCGGCTTTGCTGCTGTTGGGCGATCCGGTCTTGAAGCGTTCAATACCTTCGATAATTTCGTACATGGTTCTCCTAGAGACGCCACACCAGACGTGAAAAAGGCGGTGACACGAACCCACTAGTATAGAGTCTTGGAATACCACCGAACGGTGACATTACAGAGATGATGTTCCAGGCGGGGTTGCCGAGGGCTTTGCCGACCGCAGAGCCGCTCTGTACGGTGTTGAGTGGTTGCGGTTCACCGGGTGCCGGTCGGAATGCGCCTAGACTATGCTGTGCGGCAGGATCAGTGCTAGACGCTGCCTAGCGGCTGGACCAAAATGTATGTGTACGTGGTGGCCTTGCACAGACTCGAACTGTGGACCTCTCCCGTGTGAAGGGAGCGCTCTAACCAACTGAGCTACAAGGCC
>JAYVTO010000200.1:0-27854 GCA_043788745.1 Acidobacteriaceae bacterium | reverse complement strand
CCCCGGCCCCAGGCTCCCGGCGAATTCGTCAATCGCCGCCCGCATCCGCCGCAAATCCGCGTTGCGCAGCACCGTCACCTGAAAGCCCAGCCGCTTGAGCGTACCCTCCATCGCCACCGCATCGTTCACCGGATTCTTCAACTCCGATTTCGGATACGCCGCATTGCCGATCACAAGTGCCAGCTTCTTCTGGACCTCGATCTGGTCCGGCAGATTAACACCACGCTGCGCACACGCCAAAGGCGCGAAAGCAGTCATGACAAAAGCGGCGTTCCAGAACCATCGCATAAAAGACTCGCTCCACGATTATATGCATGCGGCCAAGGCACCGAGGCGCGGGCGTAAGCCCGCGCGTTCCCCGGCCTTGCGAGCGGGGTTGTGGTGGGGGCTTCGTTGGTTGATCCGCTTGAATCCGCTTACTGCGCCCGACTCCGTCGGGCTTCATGCGCATCTCGGTTTTTGGCGCTGCGACGTTTGTGTCGCGGGCGTAAGCCCGCGCGTTCCCCGGCCTTGCGAGCGGAGTTGTGGTGGGGGCTTCGTTGGTTGATCCGCTTACTCCGGAGTTTGTGGCGCGGTGGCTCAGTGGTGGGCTGACCCGCGCCCGTTACGGTCGCGTCCCGGCAGCGACGTGACTCGACGAAACCATTCTTCGCACAGCGATAGAAACTCCAACGCGCAACATCGCACCCTCGCATGCGGCAACCGGCGAATCACGCCGCCTTCGGGGCGTACTCGCGCCTCACGAGAAACGCAAACGACGCGAGCGCGATCAACAACAGCACCAGAATCGCCTGCATCGGCGCATCCCAGCTTCCGGTCGCCTGCTTCAGCCAGCCGGTCGCGAGTGGCGCGGCCACGCCCGATAGATTCACCGCGAAATTCTGCAAACCGACGACGCGCCCGATGCCGGCAGTCGGCAGCAGCGTCTGCGTCAACGCCCAATAATTCGGCGTCGCCAGGCCCAACCCGCACATCGAGAATACGGCAAAGAAGATCGCGACATCATTCGATGGCGTGAGCGATCCAATGACTTCCGTCGATGCCAGCACGAGACCTGCACAGGTGAACCACTTCCGCACCTTCACCGGATCGCGTCCGCCGGCAATCAACTTGTCCGCCCACCAGCCCGAAAAGATCGCCACGACGGCCGTTCCGGCAAACGAGAACATCGTGAACCAGCCCATCGAAGCCAGCGACATGTGCCGCCGCTCGACAAAATACGCAGGCAGCCACGTCATGTTGTGATAGACGAAATAGTTGTAGCAGAACGATCCGATCAGAATGCCCCAAATCAACGGCGTACGGAAGAGGCGGAGAAACGGAAAATCCGCGCCCGCGCCTGCCAGTTGCGCTTTTTCGAGGGCGCGATCGTCGTCCTTCACAAGCAGCAGATACGGCACCAGCCACAGCAGGCCGCCCGCGGCCAGAATCACGAACATGTTCTGCCAGCCGTACTCGACCGTCAACCAGGCGGCCAGCGGAGCACCAACCGCCGGTCCGAACTTCGTGCCGGCAAGAAGGATCCCGACAGCCATTCCGCGCCGCGATTCCGGAAGGTGAAAGCGAATCCACCGCATGCTCGCCGGCATGACGACGCTCTCGCCGAAGCCAAGCAGGACGCGCAAGACCAGCAGTTGTCCGAAGGTCGAGACGAGCGCCGTCGATCCAGAAATAAGGCTCCAGAAGACGAACCCGATTGCGAGCGGCCACTTCACGCCATAGCGGTCCACAACCCAGCCGGCGGGCATTTGCAAAAACGCGTAGAACCAAAAGAAGGCGGAATTCAAGGTTCCGCGCTGTGCGTCGTCCAGATGCAGCGCGTCTTTCAGCTCTTTGGTTGTCAATGCGACCGAGAGATTCGTACGGTCGACGTAGGCGATGAGGACGCCGACGCAGAGCAGCCAAACAATGCCCCATTGCCCGAAAGAGGAGGCCTGCGAGTTGGAGGTGGATGGCGAGGCCATGCTTTTGTATTTGTTTATAGAGACTTGTCGGCCGCGTAGCAAATCGCATCCAGCTTGCACTCGGCGCATTTCGGCTTGCGCGCGACGCACGGGCCGCGGCCCAGGTGGATCACTTGGTGCGAGAACTGGATCCAGCGGTCCTGCGGCAGAATCTTGATGAGATCCTGCTCGATTTTTACCGGATCCCTTTCTTTCGTCAGATCCAGGCGGTTGGCAATGCGTTGGACATGCGTATCGACCACCACGCCCGATGCGATACCGAAAGCGGTGCCGAGGACGACGTTCGCGGTCTTTCTCGCCGCGCCCGGCACCGTCAGCAACTCGTCGATGTTCTGCGGAACTTTGCCGCCAAACTCGCTGAGGACTCTCTTCGCCGCGCCAATTACGGACTTCGCTTTATTGTTGAAGAAACCTGTTGACCGGATGTCCTGCGCCAACTCGTCCTGATTCACACTCGCGAAGTCGCGCATGGTGGGGTATTTCTTAAAAAGCCCCGGCGTCACCATGTTGACGCGGACATCGGTGCACTGCGCGGACAGAATCGTCGCGACCAGCAATTCCCAGGCATTCGAATGATGCAACGCACAAGTGACGTTCGGATACAACTCGTCGAGGACGGCCAGAATTCGCGCTGTGCGTTCGCGGCGCGCGGCGGCAGTCTTCGGTTTGGGAATCGATTTGGGCGGTGTAGGCACGGAGTTTCTTAGAATAACATTTGCGGCAAAAACTCCTTCTCTGCGGCGCCGCGCTGGTCGCGTTCGGCGCGGTCGTGCCGGGTTCGTTCCATTTCGACGACTACGGCTTGCTGTCAGATCCGGTCATCACGGGCTCCGGCGGTTGGTGGCAAGCCTGGCTGCCCTTGCAATCGCGACCGCTAACCTGGTTCAGCTTCTGGGCGAACCACGCGACTTCGGGCGCGGATCCGCTGTTCTGGCACGTGGTGAACTTGCTGCTCCACCTCGCCTGCGTGCTCGCGGCCTTCCACGCGCTCCGCCGATTGATCGGCGCGCAGGCAGGCTGGATCGCGGCCGCACTCTTCGCCGTGCACCCCATCGCCACCGAACCCGTCGCCTACATCGCGGCCCGCGGAATCCTCTTCGCCACGCTGCTGTGCCTGCTGACGCTCGGCTTCTGGATTCGCGAACGCCGTTGGATCGCCGTGGCTTCGTTCGGCGCAGCGCTGTTAGCGAAAGAGGAATGCGCCGCGTTTCCAGTCTTTCTGGCAGCGCTTACCTGGTCGACGATCGGGCTCCGCGAGCGCACGGCCGCGGGTGCCCGATGGCGATGGCGAGAGCTGACGCCGCTCGCGGCCATGGCCGCGCTCTCGCTTGCCGCCGGGTTGCGCGTCATTTGGATCTCGCGGCAGATCGCCGGAACCGGCATCGCGGCGTCCGCCGGAGTGACGCCCCTTGCATACTTCTCCGCGCAGAGCGTTGTCATCCTGCGTTACCTGCGCCTGCTGATTCTGCCGCTCGGTTTCACGCCGGATGCCGCGATTCCCTTGCCCGGCGCGGCGATCGGCGCGCTCGCCTGGGCCACGGTTGCCGCGCTCGCCGTGTTGGCAGCGCGATCCTTCCCAAAAGCCCAGACGGGATTCTGGTTCCTCGGCGGACTCATCCTGCTTGCGCCCAGCTCATCGATCTTCCCAGCCGCCGACCTCGCGGCCGACCGCCGAATGTATTTGCCGCTGATCGCGTTCGCAGCTTGCGCCGCCAGGCTGCTGGTCCGGCTCGACCGGCGGATCGTTTTAGCTTTGATCCTGAGTCTGGCGTTGCTGAGTATCCGGCAAAGCCTCCTTTGGCGCACCGAAGAATCGCTCTGGACCGAAGCGGTTCGCCTGGCCCCCAAAAAGATCCGCCCGCGCATCCAACTGGCGCGCGCCCTGCCGTGGCATCGCGCGATCACCGTCATCGAAGAAGCAAAACGTATTGCACCAGAGGACGCGGATCTGGCATCGGAAGAAGGGAGAATTCATTTATCCGCAGGCCGCCCGGAACTGGCCCTAATGGCGTTCGGCAGGGCGCTTGCGCTGCGGCCCGCCGATGCGAAAGCGCTCAGTAATCGCGGAGCGGCGTTGTTGGCCCTAGGCCAGACCGACGCGGCGATCGCCGATTTCCGCCGTGCTCTCGAGCGCGACGGCTGTCTTGAGAATGCCCGAAGCCAGTTGCGCGATCTGAGATTTGCCGACCTCGAAACCTACTCATGGCCAGCCTCCTGCAAACCCGCTACCTCCTCGAATGCTCGATGATCGTGACCGCCTCGATCGCCGAAACCTTCGCCGTCTTTGAAGATCCACGCAATTTGGCGCGCATCACGCCGCCATGGCTGAACTTCAAGATCACGACGCAGGAGCCGATCGTGATGGCGAAGAACCTGACCCTCGACTACAAAATCAAGTGGCTGGGTGTGCCGATGCCGTGGCGAACGCTGATTACCGCATACGAGCCGCCGTACCTGTTCGTCGACGAGCAGATCCGCGGGCCGTACATTCTCTGGAGGCACCGCCACACGTTCCGCAAAGTGAGCGGAGGAGTGGAGGTCGCCGACGCCGTCGAGTATCAGTTGCCGTTGGGGCCCGCCGGCGCAATCGCGCAGCAGATCCTGGTCGGCCGGCAGTTGCTGGCGATCTTCCGGTTTCGACAGAAGGCGATCGGCCAAATGCTGCACAGCGCGGGCAAGCCAATCGTCGCTCCGCGGCTCACCGCGTTGTAGGCTTACTGACCGAGGATCTGGAAATCCGTTTTCAGATTCTGCCAATCCGGCACTTCGAATCCGCGCGCCAGCTTCTCGATGGGCACCATCATCTCCTTCGCCTCGTACGGCCCCAGGTTCGGCACGCGGAACGAGAATGAAGTCAGCGGCGCACTGCCTGCCCGGCGTATGCTGCGAACCGTCGCCCGCACGGAAACATCTGCAATCTCCGCCGCGGAGTGATTCACAACAAGGTAGTGGACCTCCGGCTTGCGGCTGGAATCGACCACAATCCGCACGCCCGTGATTTCGATGTACTTGGCGAGGGCTTGCCCCGCGGCTGGTGCCGGCGCAGTTTCCGACCCGTCGACGAGAGGACGCGCCGTTTTGCCGTTCGCAGTCTTGCTGCTCGGGGCCGGGCCTTCCGAAGAAGAGGTTTCGCCGCGCAGCAGCGCGGCAACATCCAATTGACCGAAGTAAACGAGCGCCGCAATGCCGGTTCCGAAGACCAGGAACGTCACCAGCAGGCTTGCCATCCAGCCACCGCCGCCGGCGGGCGTTCCGCGAGCCTTCCGGCCTCCGTCGCCAATCACAGTGACGCCGCTGCGGCGGACGAGTTCAGGAATCAAAGCCGGACCTGGAAGGGTGGTGCGCGGACCCGAATCCAACGCTGCGATATTCTTCGGCGGGCGAGCGGCAGCGATCGAGATCAGCGTCGCGTGCGCGGTACTCCGAAGACCCGTGAGCGGCGGCTCAGGACCGAGCGAAGGCTCAAGCTCGTGCGGTGAAAGGCCCAGTAAACCGGCGAGTTCAGCCGCGCCGCGGTCGTGCTGCGCACCTGACTGAGGTTCCGGGAAGATCTGCCGTGGCGTCATGTCGATGAACGGCGGCTCGACAAAGTTCGGCGTCTCAAACTGCGGTTGTTCGAACAGCGCGTGCGGAGTGTGCGATTCAGGCACATCGCCGCTCGAATCGCTACCTTCGCGGCGCAGCGTTCTCGGACGGTCGCTGTTCCCGTTCGAGTCTCCGCCAGACTCATCTCCGCTCTCGCGACGCAGGGTCCTCGGTCGTTCGAAACTCTCCGCCGGCGTGCCGCCATCCATCCGATGGAGCGTATAGGGCCGGTCGAGCGATACCGTCCCGTGCGAGGACGTCGCCACGCTGTTCAGCCCGGACGCGTTTGCAGACAACACGGTCGCGGGCAACAGCGCCATCGGGATTCGCATCGTTTCGTTGTTCGCGAGCGCATGCGCCTCGTTGGCCATGGCGTGCACTTCAACTTGAGCATCCGCCGCAGTGGACGCCGACTCGGGGGCGGGGGCGGGGGCGGGTTCGGGCGCAACCGTCTCCGTGCCGACGGCTTCGACCAAGGACAGAATGCTCCCGTTGCCGCCATTCAGAACGGCGTACTCAACGTGCGGCTCGTCGGGAGTAGCCTCGACGGAGGCCGCTTCGACGGGCACAGGCGCTTCGATAACGGCCGCAGCCTCTTCGCTTACTTCGGTTGCGACGCCAGCAGCCGCTTCGAGTGCTGGTTCGGCGGCAGCTTCAGCGACAACCTCGACTTCAGATTCCGCTTCCGACACCGCGACCGGCAACTCCTCCGCCTCGGCTTCCGGATTCTCACTCGCCGTCACCGGTTCGGCCACGGCCTCGACTGCCGGCTCAATGCTCGTCGCCCGCGCGACGACAGGCTCCTCCACTGCAACCGCGGTGACCACATCGGTGGCGAGCAACTCGAAAGCGAGTTGCAGATCCGCACGGCCCTCCACGTCTTCGTAAACAACGTCATCCGTCTGCTGGACAACCGCTTCCGCCGGAGCAACATCGAGGTCGCTTGCAAGCAGCGCTTCGGCAGCGGGCTCACCCGCCACCGGAGCCAAAACCTCTGCGGCTGCCGCAATCACGGGCTCGTCAACATGGTCACTGGATTGGGGAGAGCCGTCCGCGAGAACCGCGGCAACGACCGGTTCCGCCGGTGCCGCCGCGGCGAGCGGTTCCGCGGGTCCTTCGGCGTCTACACGCGTGTCTGAAGGAACCTCCTCTACGCTTCCCGGTGCCGCCAGCGGCAAGTACGCATGCGGCTCTGCGATCAACGTTTGTGCGCACTGAGCCTGTACATTGCCAGCCGCGAAAAGGGCCCTAAATTCCGTTTCCAGCGCCGCTTCACGCGCCGCCGCTGCGTCGATCACCTGCTCCAGGACAGACAACTCCAGTGGTTCCGCAATCTCGTTGGGCAAAGGAGGCGGGCCACCCGGCACGGCTTCTTCATTCAAGTCAGAAAGAGGCACGGCCTCGATCTCGGCCACTGGCACTGCCTGCGCCGCGGCACTGGCCTCGACGTCCGCCGCACGTGTGGCGATCTCGACCGCTGACGTTTCTTCCTCTGCGCCGGAAAGCTCCACTTGCTCCGCGGCCACCGGCGTGATTTCCGCGACGGGCTGCCGCTCTGCAAGATCCGCTGCCGCTTCGGCCACGGACTCCGCAGCCTCTGCTGCTGCTGCTGCTGCTGCTGCCGCCGCCACCACTACGGGAGGCGGCTGCATTGCTTCCGTCACCACCGCATGGACAGGCTCCACGGCATACGTAGACAGTTCGGCGAGAGCCGGCATGGTCACCGGCTCTACCGCCACCGGAGCCTCCAGAACTTCTTGCGCCAACACTTCCATCACGCTGGCAATCTCGGATTCAGAGGCAGAGTCTGCCGCATCAATCTCGTCTACTGGAACGCCAGCAACGACGGAATCCATCATTGATTCCCGCATTTCCACGATTTTGTCGCTCAGCGGAATCCCCGCCGGCATGGCCACTGGAGCAAGCGCGACGGGCGCGGTGGCTTCCAACAGAACCGCCGCTTCCGCGCGGACCGCCTCCACGGCGGACGCGTGCGCAACCGCCGTTCTCGCAACTTCCGTTGCGACCGCGGCAGTCGCCACCTGACGGTCGCATTCTGGACATCCCCTCGACGAGGGCGGGCATTCCAGACCACACTCTGGGCAAATCCAGTGGAACATGCCTCTACTCTACACGCGAACCCATTTATTTCCCTTCAGGCGCACACCCTAGGGTTTCAATCCGCCGTACCTTAGGAAGCGAGGGAATCACCCTGCTCCCCGCCCTGAGTAGGATTGCTGACGCCGGCGCGTTACCATGTGCCATTGGAAGTTGTTTTCCGCCCACAACCGAACCGCGGCATCCGCTCCGTCGGCATCCTCGCTGGAGGCTTCAACCCACCCACGCGCGCCCACATCGCCTTAGTTGCCGCCGCCGCTCGGTCCGTTGACGAGGTGATCTGCGTAGTACCTCGTATCTATCCTCACAAAGCATTCCACGGCGCGACCCTCGAAGAGCGGACCGAAATGCTGATCGAGGTCGCTTCGGCAAACTCTGGACCAGGCTTCGCCGTAGCCATCGCCGAACAAGGCCTCTTCGTCGAAATCGCAGTGGAGTGCCGGCAAGCCCTCGGATCTGATCTCGACATCCAGTTCATCTGCGGCCGCGACGCCGCCGAGCGCATCGTCACCTGGGACTACGGAGCTCCCGGAGCCATAGAAACAATGCTCGAGAACTTCGGCCTGCTGGTCGCTGGGCGCCATGGCCATTGGACTCCGCCGGACCACATCGCCCACCGCGTAGCCACGCTCCAATTGCCGGAATCATACGACGAAGTCTCGTCGACCGAGGTCCGGCTGCGGCTGACGCGGGGCGAGGCGTGGCAGCATTTGGTGCCATGCGAAATCGTCGCGCAGGTCGCCGGGATTTTTGACTCTCGCGGACCAGCATGAGAGCGACATAACGATGCGATTTTTCGGGTAATCGAATATATTGAAGAGAGGTCAATCCTGCCCGTTCTGCTCCAAAAACGCCCGCAGCCGATGGCTTCGGCTGGGGTGCCGCAGTTTGCGCAGCGCCTTCGCTTCAATCTGCCGGATACGCTCGCGCGTTACCGCGAAGTGCTGGCCGACTTCTTCGAGCGTGTGCTCGCTGCCATCCTGCAAACCGAAGCGCATCTTAATGATCTTCTCTTCGCGCGGCGACAGCGTCTTCAACACTTCCGCCGTCTGCTCGCGCAGATTCAGATTAATTACCGCTTCGGACGGCGAAACCACGCGCCGGTCGACGATGAAGTCGCCGAGATGCGATTCTTCTTCCTCGCCCACCGGCGTCTCGAGCGAAATCGGTTCCTGCGCGATGCGCAGCACCTTGCGAATCTTGTTGACGGGCAACTCCATCTTCACCGAAAGCTCTTCGGTGGTTGCCTCGCGCCCCAATTCCTGCTGTAGCAGACGCTGCGTGCGCACCAGCTTGTTGATCGTCTCGATCATGTGCACCGGAATGCGAATGGTGCGCGCCTGATCCGCAATCGCCCGCGTGATCGCCTGCCGGACCCACCATGTCGCGTAGGTCGAAAATTTGTAGCCGCGCAGGTAGTCGAACTTATCGACCGCCTTCATCAGGCCGATGTTGCCTTCCTGAATCAGATCGAGAAACTGAAGACCGCGGTTCGTGTAGCGCTTCGCGATCGAAACAACCAACCGTAAGTTCGCCTCAATCAGTTGCTTCTTCGCGACTTCGGATTCGAACTCGCCCTTCTCGACGATCTGCAGCGTCCGGCGCAGTTCCGTCGAACTTGCACCAGCGTCTTCTTCGATCTGCTGCATCCGCTGGCTCGCGGTTTTCAGCTCTTTGCGGAGCGCCGCCGCAGCGGTTGCGCTGCCCGCGGCTTCGATCTTGCGCTGCAGCTTTCCGAGGTCGCGATCAAGCGGCTTTAGCTCTTCGACCGCCGCGCGCAAGCTCTTGCCGAGCATCCGCCGCGTCGAGGAACTAAACGGAACCCTGCGAATCAGCCGTGCCACCGTCACCATGTGGCGTGCCAGCGTCCAGCGCAGCTGGCGATGCTGCTTCGGCTTCATGCCGCGCGAAACCGCAAGCAGCTTCTGCCGGATCTGCTGCGCTTTGCGGTATTGTTTGTCGATTTCTTCGAGCTTCTCGACGAGTTCCCGGCTTTGCTCCTCCAGGCTCTCGTCCGTCATCATCAGATCGGCCGCGATCAGCAAATCGCGCACAATTTGTGGATCTTGCTCAATCGTGCTGCGCAGTTCCAGCACCTCGCGGATCACCAGCGGCGAACGCGACAGCGCCTTGCGTACGCTCGTCTGGCCGCGCTCAATGCGCTTGGCCAATTCGATCTCGCCGTCGCGCGTCAGCAGCGGAACCGTCCCCATCTCGCGCAAATACATGCGCACGGGATCGTTGGTCTTGTCCGCGGCTTCTTGCGCGACATCGAGGTCGACGAGCTCGTCGCCGTCCTCGGACTTCTTGTCGAATTCGAGCTTCGGTTCCTCTAGAATCTCGACGCCTGCGCTATCGAGATCCGTCAGGAGTTCCGCGAAGTCGCGTTCGCCCTGGAAGTCCTCCGTCAGCACCTCATTCACTTCGTCGTAGAGAACGAAACCTCTTTCCTTCCCTGCGTCCGTGAGCTGCTTAAACCGGCCGAGCTTGTCTTCTACTGCCACTCGCCTCCCACCGTAACATGCACGAAGCGCCTCCGGAAATTCACTTGGTTTCGCCCGAGTTGCTTGTCCCATTTAGTGTACAAAATCGGCACCCCCGCGATTTTCCTGCGGTGGCTGCGTTCGCGACAGTGCTTCGAACTCCGCATGCAGCCGCAACGCTTCCTCCAGATTTCCTTCCCGTTCCGCCGTCCGGATCCGCGCGCGCAGTTCAGCCACACGGCTGTTCCGATCGTCCTGTTCCAAGCGGGCCAGGCACTGCTCGGCTTCTTCGAGCGTGAATGTATCTTCGCCCATCTCATCGGCTAAAAAGACCTGATGCAATAGGCTGACGTCCTTCTCGCCCAGTCTGGCTTCCAGTTCGCTGAAGCTCCCGTCGCTCGCGGCCAGCAGCGCGCGGAATATATTGGCCAGCATCATTCGCCCTACAATCACCTCCAGCCGCTCGCTCAACGCCTCGCGAATATCGGCCTGATTGAGAAAGCTCCGCAACAGAATCCGTTCCGCATGCGGCACCGGAATCACCTTCGCCGCCGCCGGCGCCTGCGTCGTCTTCCGATCTCCAGCCGCCTTCCGGAACTGGTCCAGCACCGCGCCGCTGTCGACGCCGAGATAGCTCGCCAGATCGTTCGCAATCATCTTGCGCTCGAGCGAATCCGTCACGCGCAAGATCGGCGGCAGCAAAAACTGGAACGCCTGCGAACGCCCCTCTGCCGTCTTCATATCGAACTTCTTCCGCGCCCGGTCCGCCATCCAATGAAAATAGCTGCCCGCGCGATCGAGCATGGCGCGATACGCCTCGACGCCCCGCTGCTTCACATATTCATCCGGATCGAGTCCGCCATCGAGCGCCAGCACTTTCACCCGCATGCTTTCCTCAAGCAGCATCTGAATGTACTTCTCCGTCGAATTCGCGCCCGCATTATCGGGGTCGAAATTGACGACGATGTTCTCCGAATGCCGCCGCATCGATCGCACTTGTTCGTTCGAAAGTGCCGTGCCGCAGCTGGCAACCACTTCATGCACGCCCGCCGCATACACGCCGATCACGTCCATGTAGCCCTCGACCAACACCGAACGATCCGCCTTCCGCATCGCCGTCCGCGCGCGATGCAGGTTATACAGCACCGTTTTCTTGTGATAAATCGGCGTCTCGGGCGAATTCAAATACTTAGGCTCATCGCCTTCGCGCAGCGCGCGCCCGCCGAACCCGATCGCCTTGCCCGATTCGTTGTGGATCGGAAACATCAGCCGCCCGCGGAACGCATCGTAGTAGCCCCCGGCATCCCGTCGCCGCACCAGCCCCGACGCCTCCATCTGTTCTTCGTTGAACTTCTGCGCGAACAGCCGCGCCAACTCCTGCCCGCTAGCGTCTGAATATCCCAACGCAAATTCGCCCGCCAGCTCTCCGGTAAGCCCCCGCCGCTTCAGGTACGCGCGCGCTTCTTCGCCTGACGGCGACCGCAGATTCTGTTGAAACGTCCGCAGCGCGATTTCGTGCATTTCAAATAGGGCCGCCCGCAGCTTGGTCTTCTCATCCGACAGGTCGCTCCGCTTCGGCAGCGGAATCCCGTTGCGCTCCGCCAACAGTTTCAGCGCTTCCCAAAAACTCAGCGCCTCGATCTCCATCACGAACTTGAAGACATCCCCGCCCACGCCGCAGCCAAAGCACTTGTAGAATTGCTTGTCCTGGTACACCCAGAAAGACGGCGTCTTTTCCGTATGAAACGGGCACAGCCCTCGATGCCGCCCCGCCGTGCCGATGCGCGTCAGCCGCACGTACTCGCCCGCCACGCGCACAATGTCCGAGGCCGACTTCACCTGATCTCGAAATTCCACTACCACGTTCTATCCTTCGGAAACCTATCTCTTCAGCGCGAGCGTAACACCGTCGGCCAACGGCAAGACACTCAGCAGCACGCGTTCCTCACGCGCCAACTTCGCATTGAACGCGCGCATCGCGATCGCGTTCGGCTCTTCGGTTGCGGCATCGGCGCTCGCGCCGTGCTGAAACACATTATCGACAACCAGCAAGCCACCCTTTCGCAGCAGCCCCAGCGCAGCTTCGTAATAGCGATCGTAGTTCGGCTTGTCCGCGTCGATGAACGCAAGATCGAACGATGCGTCCCGGCCTTCTTTCAACAACTCGTCCAAGGATTCAAGCGCCGGGCCGATCCGCAAATCCACCTTCGCTGAAACGCCTGCCTCTGCCCAGTACCTCCGCGCCATCTGCGTGTAATCGTCGCTGATGTCGAGTGCAACCAGCTCGCCATCCTCCGGCAATGCCATCGCCACCGCCAGCGAACTGTAGCCCGTGAATACTCCAATCTCAAGAGCCCGTCGCGCACCCGAGAGTTGCACCAGCAGCGCAAGAAATCGCCCCTGCTCCGGCGGAATCTGCATCTGATGCCGTGGATGTGAGGCCGTCTCCTCGCGCAGCCGTCGAAAGATCTCCGGCTCCCGCGCCGAGATCGTCAGCATGTACTGATACATCGCTTCCGGAAGAAAGTAATTGTCCGCGCTCATCCCCTAACAGTATCGCTCCCCTGATTCCGGCCCTACGAGCACGAGGCGTGCGCTGCAGCGCACGCCGATCCGAGCGGAAATGCGCGGAAACCCGAGCATCTCCGAGTCCACGCCGGACACAAATCTGCAATCAGAAACAAATCTTCAATCTTTCGTTTGCAACAATTCCCTGCTAAAATGTTTTCGTGATCCAAAGCGCGCCGTCGACCGTCGAGCTCTTCAAGAATCACACCCAGGCGAAACTAAGCGGCCTGCAATGCCCCGACCACGGACAACCCCCCCGGTTGGTCGTCCAGGGTAACTCGTTGCGCGACGCCACGGTGTCTCTGTCGGCTTGTTGCTCCAGGCTCAGCCAACTCGCAAACAAAGCCATCGCCGTCAGGTAGCACAAGCATCCCTGCCGCGAACCAAACGAAGCCAGTAGGTCGGACCGCCAGGTCCGACAACGCTTCTCCCAGCCGCGAACCAAACGAAGCCAGTAGGTCGGACCGCCAGGTCCGACAACGCTTCTCAACACGGCCGAGCTATCCGCTTTCAGACACCGCCCGAAGAGCCAGTGCTGTGTTTTGCAAATTTATTTTCGCCCTATACAAACTGCGGCACGCCAATGACATCCAAGAAATCCGCCCACCAACGCGCCGCGCGGAAAGCACGAAATTCGATAGACGCGTGGTACAAGTTTGGTCGAAAGTGCTGGTCCCGACACAACTTGACGGCTTACCAGTCTGCCGGAATAACTGGTCGTACGTGCCTGTGCACTAAGAAGGCACGACCGAAAGAAGTGCATCGAGGCGTGACCGTCAGGTCACGCGTACTGGAAGTGCATCGAGGCGTGACCGTCAGGTCACGCGTACTGGAAGTGCACCGAGGCGTGACCGTCAGGTCACGCGTACTTCGAAAGGACTGCAACAAACCGCAAACTCCGTACGCGGATCACGGAAAGGCAAGCGTCGATTCTCGATGCCGAAGTGCGTCCAGCAGCAGCTACCGCGCGCGCAACCGGAACGTGCCCCGGTACGACTTCAACAACAACACCGGTCCTCCGCCATTCACCTGACTCCGGTGCCGGCTCTCCCATAACGAACGGATCATACGCGGAAAGTCCGAATCCAGCCGGCCCCGCCCTCCCTGATCCTCATCGATATCGAATTTCGTCGACCGCGATAGCGTTACATCGTACTCGCCGCGATACGTGTCCAGCTTGCTCCGCGAGCGCAGATTCGTCCTCTCAATCTTCATCTCGCCCCGATAGGTGTAGGCCTGGATGCTGCCGTCGAGATCCTTCACGTTCACCTTGCCGCGATAGGTGTGAATGTCCAGATCGGCGCGCAAACCAACCACTTCCGTCTCCGACTTGTAATCTTTGATCACCAGCGACGCCGTCCTCGGCATCGACACGGTATAGCGCACGCGCGGCCGCGTCTGGTTAAACTGAAACCACTTCTCGACGCGAGAATAATCGGTCTTCACGCGCACCGACGAACTCGAGGCGTCAATCCGAATTTCGGTATCCCGCACGTCGCGCGAATCCGAGATCAAACTATCATCGGGTTCGATTCGCGCGTGGATCTCCACCTCGTTCTTGTCCCACGTCGTGACGCGCACCGACCCCTTGTAGGTGTCGATCGTCAACTGGCCATTCGCCGCCAGCGGCACCGTGCGATGGACGTCCTTCACGTCCGCCGCGGTTGCCCCAATCGCAACCGCCAGGAACAAACCAAACGCGTGTCGAATCCTCATCGCAGAACTCTCCTTGGGACAGAATACGGCATTGGCGCGCAAAAGTTCCCCCCGAATGGAACTCGCGTGTTACAACAAAGCATGCGCCGCCTTGCCGCCCCTCTCCTGCTTCTTGCCGCCCTCTGTTTCGCCCAGGACAACCCCGCCTCGAAGGCCGCCCGCGTGTGGCGTCAATCCCATGAACGCGACATTCTGAACGAATTCACCGGGCTCCTCGCGATTCCGAACATCGCCTCCGACAAGCCCAACATCGAGAAGAACGCCAAGGTGATCGCCGAGATGATGGAGCGCCGCGGCATCCGCGCCCGCCTGCTGCGCGTCGATGGAGCCAACCCCGCCGTCTACGGCGAAATCAAGTCGCCCGGTGCCACCCGCAGCATTCTCTTCTACGCCCACTACGACGGCCAGCCGCTCGACCCGAAGGAATGGGCGACGCCGCCGTTCGTTCCGACTTATAAGAACAAGAACACCGTCGTGCAGCCTGCCTCCGCCACGCGCATCGACCCCGAGTGGCGCATTTACGCGCGTTCGACGGGCGACGACAAAGCGCCGATCATTGCCATGCTCAGCGCGCTCGATGCGATCAAGAGCGCCAGCCTCACCACGAAATCGAACATCCGCTTCTTGTTTGAAGGCGAAGAAGAGGCCGGCTCAACCAACCTCCAGCGCATCCTCGAAGCGCACAAAGACTTGCTTACCGCCGACGTCTGGCTGATCTGCGACGGCCCCGTCCATCAAAGCCGCCAACAGCAAATCGTCTTCGGCGCGCGCGGAGTCACTTCGATCAACGTCACCGTCTACGGACCCAATCGAGAGCTGCACAGCGGCCACTACGGCAACTGGGCTCCGAATCCGGCGATGCTGATGGCGCGCCTGCTATCGTCGATGAAAGACGACGACGGTCGCATCCTGGTCGAGGATTACTACAAGGGCGTCGTCCCGCTCACCGCCGCGGAACGCGCCGCCATCGCTGCGGCACCCTCCGTCGATGAACAGATGAAACAAGAGCTCTGGCTCGGCCGCACCGAGAACTCCGGCAAGCGACTCGAAGAAGCCATCGCGCTGCCGTCGCTGAACGTCCGCGGCATGGCCAGTGCCCGCGTCGGCAACGGAGCCAGCAACGTCATCCCCGCCTACGCCACCGCAACCATCGACATGCGCCTGGTTCTAGGAATCACGCCGGATCAAGTCGTCGATCGAGTGACCCAGCACATCCGCCAGCAAGGCTTCTTCGTCACGTCGAAAGAACCAACCGAGGAAGAGCGCCGCACGCATCCCAAAGTCGCGTATGTGCAACGCGTCGAGGGCGGCTATCCCGCCGTCAAAACGTCGATGGATCTGCCCATCTCGCGAGAGCTGATCCGAGTCGTCGAAAGCGCCCGCGGTCCGTCGATCAAGATGCCAACGCTCGGCGGAAGCGTGCCGCTCTACATGATCGTCGACGTGCTGGGAGCGCCCTGCGTTCTGATCCCGATTGCCAACCACGACAACAACCAACACAGCTTCAACGAGAATCTGCGAATCCAGAATTTGTGGGACGGGATCGACTTGATGGCGGCGCTGCTGACGATGTAGGTCAGTGGCAACCCCTACCGATTCGGCCTCGCAGGAGTCGTGCCAGGGTTCGATGATGTTGCCCTGCCCCTCGCGATAGCTATCCGCCATTGGCGTATACTTTCTCTAGTGGAGTTCATCGAAACCTCAGTCTTCACGCGCCAAATCATAGCGCTGCTCACGGAAGAGGAGTATCGCCGGTTCTAGTTGGAACTCGCTGTCAAACCCGCCAGCGGATCGGTGATCCAGGGTAGCGGCGGCCTCCGCAAGATCCGTGTCGGAATCGGCGCGCGCGGCAAGAGCGGAGGTGCCCGCGTCATCTATTACTGGGCCGTGCGGAACAATCTCATCCTCCTGCTCTTTGTGTACCCGAAGAATGTGGCCGAGACACTATCGCCAACGCAGACCTCGCGACTCGCCAAGCTTGTCGAAACCGAATTCGAAAAAGAAGGTCCCCCGAAAATGAAAACGTCTAAAATGACAGCGACAATGTTCGAAGAACTTCTCGAAAGCGTCCGCGAAGGCGGAGCCATCCTCAAGGGCAAGAAGAAGCCTTCCCGACGCTTTGTCGTCGGAGCGCCAAGCGTACGCGCCATCCGCGAACGCACGAGCCTAACCCAATCCGAGTTCGCTCACCTGATCGGAGTCAGCGTCAAAACGCTCCAGAACTGGGAACAGGATCGCCGGCGCCCCACCGGACCCGCCGCCGCCCTGCTCCGCATCATCGCGCAAGAACCGAAACTGGCGGTCGAGGCGATCCACAGAACTTAGAGACTCCTCTGCCTGTCAACGAGAAACAGAATTGAGGTGTCTGTCCCTCATTTCCCCCAGGGAGCCACGCTACCGCCTTACTCTCTTGCCACCACGGTGTCGTAGAGTCCGTAGTGTGCGAGTCCTTCGTGGATCTCGATGCCCGTGTACCGCGGCGAAGCATCCTCGTAGCGACGGAACGCGAACACCGCCTGGTTCATCTGTTCGGTGTTGAATACCTTGAGGCGCACGAGCAAATGGAAATCCTTCACCGTCAGACCAGTGACGGCCTTAAACAAGTCCGGCTCCAACCTGGTGATCACGTCCTGCAGCTTGTTCTCACGAAAATCGGTCAAGTACATAAACGCGGGGATGCGCGTCGCGAACTTGATCAGTTTTTCTTGCACGAGCTTGCGCTTGGACTTGTATTCTTTCTCCGCGTCGGTCAGTTGCGTCTTTGTTTCTCGGTCAGATCCTTGCTTTTGGCCTTGTTCTTGAGTTCCTTCGTTGTGAAGATTTTTCCGAAGCGCATCTTCGCGTTCCAGAGAAAGCGCGGAGCGGCATGCGGATCCTCGGCCCAGATCGACTGGAAGTAATCGAACGTCTTGTTAACCGCCTCGGCCTGTTCACGGCGCATCCTGAACCGTTGGTGATGCCTGCCGGTGAACCGCGGCCCCGTGCGCAGTTCAGTGAGCACAGTCTTCACGTCCTGCAGGGAGCAGCGCATCCATTCCAGGTAGGCACTTGTTTCCAGGTACCAATGAAGACAGCCTGATCTGACTGGCTCGCTCTTTGTCGAGAGTGCCAGACGGCTCCGTCCCGTTTGGTATTTTTTTCAGCAAACCAGCTTATTTCGGCTTAATTTCCCGGGTCTCCGAGCCGGTCCGTTGCCGTCCGATCGCGGATGAGCAAGTTCAGTGAAGGGTCTAGCGATGGAATCCGGCCTGGATACGGAGGACGGTGGGGTCACGACTTCGGACACTCCTGGTGAGAAACTGGCGTTGGGTTCTGCACCGACATCGAAGTCGCACGGAATTGCGCATTTTGTCCAACAGGGACGGAGCCGTCTGTAGCATTCGACAAAAAAACAGCGCGTCAGATCAGGCAGTCCTCATCGCACTTCATCCTCATCGCGTCCCATCGCGCCCAACGGCCGTGGTGGGGGCTGAAGAGCGTGGGCGTCAGCCGAACTTATGTCGATGCTCCGCTCGCCACCGGGTTAGCATAGTCTTGGAGCCTGCAATGAACGAAATCATATTCCTGATCGAAGACGCACCAGAGGGCGGCTTTTCGGCGAGAGCCTTGGGGCACTCGATATTCACTGCGGCCGACACGGAACGGGAGCTTCAGGCAATGGTAAAGGATGCAGTGAGCTGCCATTTTGACGATTTGGACGCCCCGAAGCTCATTCGGCTGCACTACCTACGCGAGGAAGTGATTCAGGCGTGAAGCTCCCCAGGGATATGAGCGGCGCGGATCTTATTGGCGCCCTGAGACGCCTTGGCTACAGACAAACACGCCAGACGGGCAGCCATGTGCGAAATTTCGGTTCCACGGGAAAACTCTTCCTAGGATTCCCTGGTCCCATTTCCTCCGCGTTTCCTCCTCCTGGTCCCGTTTCCTTCTCGTTTCCTCCGTTTCCTCGAGCCCAACGAAGAACCGCGAACGTTAGTGAGCGGACACCGACTACAACGAAGAACCGCGAACGTTAGTGAGCGGACACCGACAGCAACGAAGAACCGCGAACGTTAGTGAGCGGACACCGACAGCAAACCCGCCCCTCAAGCTGAGGGCGCCCGCTCGCTTACGCTCGCGAGAGGAGCAGAGGTCACTTTTTTCTCCTGAGGACGGTTTTTCGCTCCCTGCCTAAACAGCTCGCAAAGACGCGGTGACGTATATGATGGAGCAGGAGGTGCTTCGGTGGCACAACTTGATTGGTCCCAATGCCCGGCCGTTGAGAGCATTCCGGGTAAGGTCAGCGGCGCGTGGATTCTGAAAGGCACCCGGCTGCCCCGTCCAAACGATCTTCGAAAACCTTGCGGCCGGCCTATCGGTGAAAGAGATCACGGACGTGTTCGACGTGACCGAGCAGGAAGTCAGGCCGTATTGCACTTCGCCACCCAAAGCCTCGAAAAAGCCCCTGCATACGGATGAGAATTCTCTTCGACAACGGCACTCCCAATCCAATCGCCCGCAACCCCGAGGCGCGACCGTAAGGGCGCGCGTGCTGAGCCCCCGAGGCGCGACCGTAAGGTCGCGCGTGCTCGACAAGCCAACGGGCAGGCTGTTCGCGGTTCTTTGCTGCGGGATGGTCGCTCGCTTCCTAACTGACGTGCCGCAGCTTTGTGACTCGGCCGACTTCGACCCATTCGACGACGAAGATGTTGCCTTCGTGGTCGAAACAGGCTCCGTGCGGGCAGATGAACTTTCCTGCCGGGAACTGATCGCGTGGTTTCTTTCGCAGATCGCCATACGGCGCATCGAGATCGCCAAGGTGTTCGATCACCTTGTTCTCTTTGTCCAGCAGGGTCACGCGCGAGGAGAGGTCGGGCACGAGCAGGATGCCCTTACGCTGATCGAAGTGGCAGGGGGCTTTCACGCCGTCGACGAACTTCACGTGCTCTCCGGCGAGGGTGAAGTACTGCAGGCGCTTATTCGAGCGATCGGCGACGACAATCTGGGGCTCCGCGCCGCGCGTGTCAAGCGCGATACCGTGGGGGCAATCGACTTTGCCCGCCTCCTTGCCCTTACCCGCGAACGTGCGCAGGAACCTGCCCTGTTTGTCGTAGACGTTGATGAAACTTGAGCCGTAGCCGTCCCCAACGTAGATGTCGCCGTTGGGCGCGATGGCGAGGTTCGTTGGATTGTACTTGGTCTTCGGATCGGCGTAGGCGGGCGACTCCTTCGGGTAGCCCAGGGTAAAGACCTCCTCGCCAGTGAGGCTCATCTTCGACACCAGGCCGCGGACATTGTCGCAAAGATAGAGATACTCGTCGCGGCCCTCGCGCCGGATGTGCAGGCCGTGCGCGCCACCTTTGAACTGCTTGCCCCAACCGCGGACAAACTTGCCTTTCTTGTCGAAGACAACGATGGTGTCGGCCGATTCCGAGTTAGCGTGGACAGTGTGGTGCACGTAGATGCGGCCCTGCGAATCCTCGCAAACTCCGTGGGTGTTGCCGTACTGGATGTTGGCGGGTAGTTCGCCCCAGTCGTGCGTAACCTCGTAGCGATAGGCTCCGCTGCCGACGAGCGGCTTGCGGGAGTCCGACTTGCTGGCGGCGCCGAGGATCAGCGGAGCGCCCAAACCCGTGCCCAAGAACTGCCGTCGATTCATGGGGCCAGTGTAGCGCAGACACGCGAAGGAAACACGGGCACAGGCAGGGGAAAAAAGTTCCACGCAAATCTTTCCGGACGGTAATTTCGCGCCCTTGGTCCGGAGGCTCTACGCAGCACTGAAGTGTTTCTGCCACAGCGAGTTACGATTACCGGGCACTTCGGTACTAGACGTGCCTGTCCATCAGCAATGTCTGCCTTTTCGACGACACCATCGCCGATGGCGCCCGATTTCTATGCCGGTGCCTTTCGTGAGGGCTTTCCGGTCACGCAGAGGTTTCTCGTCTCTCGTGGAGCGCCCTCAGATCAAGCCGAAGAAATTGCGCAAGCCGCATGGGTGAAAGGCTGGGAACATCGCAATCAACTGAAGGACCCCACCCTCGTGCAGTGGTGGGTGAACAGCATCGCGCGCAACATGTTCTGGAGTAACTTCCGGCGGGCTGCACCCGAAATGCTTACGGACAACGTGGGCAGCTACTTCATGGATCTGCATCCGATTGAGGCTCGCGACGCGATGCGCCACCTGACCGAGCAGGAACGCGCCCTCGTCGAAGAGCACTACCTGGACGGGAAAACGGCGGAGGAGATCGGCGTCAGGCTGGGTCTGGCGACGGCGAGTATCCGAGTCCGGCTGCTGCGGATCCGCAACGCGTTCCGCCGGCGCATCAAGCAATAGCTTTGAGATCGCGTGGATGTCGTTGCCTGTCAATGCCTGTCGTTGCCTGTCAATGATCTCCGCGCCAACGCCCTCTCCGGGGACCTACCCTCTCACGGCGAGCGTGGCGCAGCCCTGACTTTCCTACTAGCGTTTGTAATAATCAGGGCTGCGCTCAAGTCTTTAGTGGTGAAACGGGCAGATCGATGCCCGCAACTCACCCGAGGAGGCTGCGCCGATCCGTTCGCGGACACGGCCACGCGAGATGCTCGCAATTCGAGAGGTTCCGATCTCACCCATGCCCCCACCAGGCGGACGGCCCGCTGGCCAACCCGAACAATTGGCGCGGCTATTTGAAGAACATCATGGAATGGTTTTCCGCACTGCCTATCGCGTGACTGGCAGCGCCAGCGACGCCGAGGACGTACTGCAAACAGTGTTCCTGCGCATGGTGAAACGAAGCGACGCGCCGGACATCCAAAAGCCCGAAAGCTACCTGCGGCGCGCCGCCGTGAACGCAGCGCTTGACATTGTTCGCGCACGCCGAGATTCCGACGCGATGTCGGTAGAGGATCTCCCGACAAGTGCGTCGTGCACGGAGTTGCGGGAACTGCGCGACGAACTGCGTCGCGCACTGGCGATCTTGTCGCCGAAGCTCGCCGAGATCTTCGCGCTGCGCTTCTTTGAAGGGCACTCGAATCAGGAAATCGGCACAATGCTTGGCATGAGCCAGGTATTCGTGGCGGTCAGCGTGCATCGCGCGCGCCGGCAGATGCAGAAGTGGATGGAAGCAAACCGGACGGCAAGGGGCTAATCATGAACAACCAGGAATTCGACAACATTCTTTCTGAGATTCGCAATGAGCCGGTGAGCGACGCGATCGTCGCGCAGTCGGCGGAGCGCGTGCGGGCGCAGATGGCGAAGGCGTCTGTTTCGAACGTCACGGTAATGCCCGTGAAGCTCGCTTCGTGCGCGGACTTCCAGACGCTGATTCCGTCGTATGTGAATTTGAAGAGCGGGCTTACCGAGGCTCGCGTGCTGCTGCTTGAGGATCACGTCCGGACCTGCGTCGATTGCCGTCGGGCACTGCTGACGGCCCGCGAAGGCGAGGCACCAAAGCGGCCAGTTGCCGTGATGACGCCGCGCCGTATCTCGAAGCCCTTGACCTGGACGATCGCGGCAGCGGCGGCGTTGGTAATCGGCGTGTCCACCGGTGTGTCAACAGGAACGCTCGCGCCGTCCGGCGAACGCGCGACCATCGCATCCGTCGATGGCGCTCTCTACAAACTGACGGGCGGAACTCCGGCGCTCGCGTCGCCGGGCGACCTGTTGAATGAGCGCGACGAAGTTCGCACGGCGAAGGGTTCGACGGCTGTGCTGCGGTTGAACGACGGCTCCCTTGTGGAGGTCAACGAGCGCGCCGAGCTTTCGGTCTCGCGCGGCTGGCGCGGATCGACGATTCACCTGAATCGCGGCAACATCATTGTGCAGGCGGCAAAGCAGACGGGTTCATTCCTCGGTATGCCAGTGCGCCTGAAGGTCGCCACTGCCGACAATCTGGTCACCGTCAAGGGCACGATTTTCTCGGTGCTACGCGGCCTTAAGGGGACGCGCGTGTCGGTGGTGGAAGGCGAAGTGAAAGTCGACGGCGATAGCCAAACGCAGTTGCTCCATCGCGGCGACCAGACAGCCAGCAGCGCGAGCCTAGACAAGCCGGGCGTGGCTGCCGATGTCGCCTGGAGCAAGAACCAAGCGCAGTACATCGCGCTGCTCGGTGAGTTTGCGCGGATCGAGAAGAAGCTTGCTTCGATCCCCGGTCCGGCGATGCGCTACGAAGCGCGCCTGACGCAGTACCTGCCCGAGGACACGGCTCTTTATGTCGCGATACCGAACCTTGGATCGACGCTGGCGCAGGCCACGAAACTGTTTGAAGACCGCGTGCACGAAAGCGAAGTGCTGCGCGAATGGTGGAACGAATCGCAGTCGAAGCAACTGCGTCTCGTGGTCGACCGCGTTCGGGCGCTGAGCGAATATCTGGGCGACGAGATCGTGATCGCAGCACCGGCGGGCAAGGCCGGAGTGAGTGAGCCGATGATTCTTGCGGAAGTAAAGAAGCCCCGCCTGCAGGCGTTCGTCGATCAGCAGTTGGCTCTCGCGAGCGCCGCCGGCATGAGCGCCGACTTCGGCAAAGAAGCCCGGACGCATGTACGCGTCGGCTCGAACCTGGTGGTCATCTCAGCAAACGCGCAATCGGTGGCGGGCGACGGACGCATCCGGCAGTTCGCGCTGTCGCCGTTCGGAAAGCGCATCGCCGAAGCGTATCAGGGCGGCGCGGGCTGGCTCTTCTGCGCGGACCTCGAACAGATCCTGCAATCGCCGGGTCACAGGCCGGACAGCCGCATGGCGAAGGCAACGGGCATCACGGGCGCGAAGTATCTGGTCGTCGAACGCCACGAGCTCGGCGGCAAGACGGAGAATCGCGCGACGCTTAACTTCGCCGGCGACCGCAAGGGCATGATGTCCTGGCTGGCATCGCCCGCGCCGATGGGTTCACTTGAGTTTATTTCACCGGATGCGACGTTCGCGACGTCGTTGGTGATCAGGAATCCTGGGGCCGCGTTCAACGACATCCTCGCGCAACTGGCCGGCGATAACGCCGTACAAGTGCAGCAGGCGCTCGATGAGTTCCGCGCCAAGACCGGTGTCGATCTACAAACCGACATTGCGAACTCGCTGGGTGGGGAACTGACGATTGCGCTCGACGGCAGCCTGGTGCCTCCGGCCTGGAAGATCGTTTGCGAAGTGTATAACCAATCGCGTCTGCAGTGGGCGATTGAGCAAATGATCACGACCGCCGGTCGCGAGAGCCAGGGGCAACTGACCGCCCAATTGACGAAAGAGACATCCGGCGGGCGGACGTACTACACGGTCTCCTCTCCCCAAGCACCCGTGCAGGCTGTCTACACATATGTCGATGGTTATCTGGTGGCGGGCCCGTCGAAGGAGAATCTGACGCTCTCGCTGCAGAATCGGGCGACGGGCAACACACTGACGCATTCAGAGAAGTTCCGGGGACAGCTTCCGCGAAATGGCTTTGCGAACTTCTCGGCGATCGCGTATCAGAACTTCGGACCGGCGTTCGGGGCGATTGCGGACCAACTGAAGTCCAGCGGCGCGCTGACGGCGGCACAGCAGGAATCGGCGTCGAGCCTGACGGCGAATCGGGAGCCAAGCCTGATCTACGCGTACGGGGAAGCGGACCGCATCATCTTCGCTTCGACGGGCAGCTTTTTCGGGCTCACGCTGGACTCGCTACTCTCCGGAGCACCGATGTCTTCGCTGGTGGGCAAGGCGTTTCAGATTCCGGGCCTTGCGTCGAAAGTGAAGGACGCCACGAAGAAGCAGTAACGCGAATCTTTTTTCGCCAAAACGCGCACTTTTACGGCACCGGGAAGCCCCCGGTGCCGTATCCTTTTGTACGAAGCTTTAGCTCGAAGAGGTTGTACAACTTGTACGAAGCTTTAGCTCGAAGAGGTTGTACAACGCTAAACTTCTTAAGGGAGGGCTGCTTTGCGAGCAGACGCGCTGGAGACGGAGAAAGTAAATGACTGACGTAGTTATCGAGTTGCAAGGGCTATCCGTTCGATTGGGGCAACGCGACATCCTGCACCCATTGACCGCGACGCTACGCGGGCGCACGATCGGGTTGCTGGGACCGAACGGCGCGGGGAAATCGACGCTGATTAATTCCCTGCTCGGCTTCTGCCCGATTACCGCCGGGACGGCGCGCATCTTTGGGCTCGACGTTCGCCGCGAGGCGAATGAGATCAAGCGCATCATCGGCTACATGCCGGAGAACGATTCGTTCATCGGCCAGATGAGCGCCGTCGCGTTTCTGCGGATGATGGCGGAGCTGTCGGGGCTGCCCGGCGAGACGGCTCTTGAGCGCGCGCACGAAGCGCTTTTCTACGTCGGACTCGGTGAAGCGCGCTATCGCCCGATCGGCTCTTATTCGCTCGGCATGAAGCAGATGGCGAAGCTGGCGCAGGCGATCGTGCACGGGCCGAAGCTCGTCATTCTCGACGAACCGACCAACGGCCTTGACCCCGCCGCCCGCACGCGCATGATCCGGTTGATCAAAGAAATGCAGGCGACGAAAGAGATGCACATCGTGCTCTGCTCTCACCTTCTTCGCGATGTCGAAGAGGTGTGCGAAGAAGTCCTGATTCTGAAGCAGGGCCGGATCGTCCACTATTCGAATCTTGCAGAGGAACGAAGAGCCAACAAGCGATTCGTCGAAGTAGAGCTTGCGGGCGCGACTCCGGCGGGCGAGTACGAGTTCGCGGAAGCGGTCGCGGCGCTGGGGTGCGAGGCAGCTTTTGCCGGACCCAGCCGGCTCAAGATCGTCATGCCGGTCGATATCGAAATGAAGAATCTATACGCGCTCGCTGGTCCTCGCGATCTGCAGTTGCGACGGCTGAACTACCGGCGCGACTCGCTCGAAGACATCTTCCTCAAGGCTATGGAGCATCAGCCGGTGATACCGGCGGCTGTGCCGCCGCCCGTCCCGATGGAGGTGCCGAATGGCCGTCTATAAGCGAACGTATCGCGGCTACGCGGGCGCGCTGACGCCGGCGTGGTCGCGGTTCCTCATCCTCACGCGCTACGCGTGGCGCGACCTGTTTCAGGCGCGATTTCTCACCGCGTTCCTGGTTGCCTGTTGCTTCTTCCCGATTGGATGCGCGGGCTTCATCTACCTTGCGAACAATCTCAGTTTTCTGACGCGCTTGAATATCGATGCATCGAAGTGGGTGGAGATCAACGGGCGCTTCTTCCTCGTCTTCCTGCAAGTGCAAAACTCGTTCGCCTTCATCTTGACGGCGTGGATCGGGCCGGGGCTTATCGCGCCAGACCTCGCGAACAATGGGTTGCCGCTCTACTTCTGCCGGCCGCTGTCGCGATTCAAGTATGTGGCGGGCAAGTTCAGCGTGCTGTTTCTATTGCTGTCGGCGCTTACGTGGATTCCGGGCCTGGTGCTGTTTGCGATACAGGCCAGCCTCGCTGGTTGGGAATGGACGTCGCATAACTTCTGGATCGCGAATAGCATCGTGATCGGCTCGGTGCTGTGGATTTCCATTCTCTCGTTGATCGCGCTCGCGATGTCGGCCTGGGTGAAATGGCGGATCGCAGCGTCGGCATTGATCCTTGCCGTCTTCTTCGTCGGCTCGGGGTTGGGAGCGGCGATCAACAATGTCCTTCACGTGCGGGCCGGGACGTTGATTGACCTGGCGAATCTCATCTCTCTGGTGTGGAGCGACCTGTTTGGAGTTTCGCGGTCGGCGGGCATTTCGATTGAGGAAGCGTGGAGCGCCCTGCTTGCTTTTTGTGTGATTTGCTGCGCCTTGCTGAATCGCAAGATCCGAGCTTTTGAGGTGATCAAATGAGCGAGGCTTTACAACAAGCGGCGCCGCACGAAGCCGAGCGCTCCGAGACTTCGTCTCAACAGCCGGCGTCACCGGCCGGGGGCATCGTCTTCGACAACGTCAGCAAGTTCTATGGCGATGTGCTCGGCGTCAACCGCGTTTCGTTGACCATCCCGCCCGGCATTACGAGTCTGGTGGGACCGAACGGCAGCGGCAAAACAACGCTAATGAATCTGATGACCGGACTGATTCAGCCGTCGCGGGGCACGGTGAGTTTGCTTGGCATCAAAACGACCGAGCCGGAGAAATTGTTCCGCATCGCGGGTTACTGCACGCAGTTCGATTCGTTTCCGAAGGATCTCACAGGCTTCGAGTTCGTGTATTCGTACCTGCGCCTGTTCGGAATGTCGCATACCGACGCCGAAGCGAATAGTTGGAGCGCCATCGAGCGCGTCGGCCTGGTCGAGGCGGCAAAGCGCAAGGTCGCCGGCTACAGCAAAGGCATGCGGCAGCGGATCCGACTCGCGCAGTCGATCAGCCACGATCCGAAGATTCTCGTTCTCGACGAACCGCTGAACGGCCTCGATCCGTTGGTCCGCGCAGAGACGATTGCGCTGTTCCGGTCGCTCGCCGCGGAGGGCCGTTATGTGATCGTGTCCAGCCACATCCTGCACGAAGTCGACATGATTTCGGATCAGGTGATCCTGCTTGCCAATGGCTACGTCGTTGCCGAGGGCCAGATCAAAGCCGTGCGCAGCGAGATGCGCGAGCATCCAATGCAGGTCCTGATTCGCTGCGACAAGCCGGCGCTGCTCGCGTCCTGGGTGTTCCAAACGGACCATGTCGTCGAAGCTCGTATCCACGCCGACGGCGGTGGGTTGCTGGTGAAGACGCGCGACGCGGACAGCTTCTACCGGCTGCTGAATCACGTCGCGCTGAACGGTGTCGAGATCGAATCGGTCGCACCCGCCGACGACAGCGTGAACTCGCTCTACGAATACCTGATTGGCTCCGAGGAGGCCACGCGATGAACGGCACGCAAATGGAATGGGGACTGTGGACCCGGCAAGTGGGCGCGATCATGCGAATGGAGATGCGGAAGACGTTCTTCGCGCGGCGCGGGCTTTGGGTCTATTTGCTGGCCGCCGCGCCAGCGCTGCTGTTCCTCACCTATAGCTGGACGCAGGCGAGCAGGGCCGCGCGCGCGGCGGAGCGCGCTACGATCACCGCCGAGCGGGGCGCGCAGTTGAAGATGAAGATGACGACCGACCAGGTTCGCGAGCTGCTGGGCCGGCCGTATGCGCGGTTCAAGATGATGGACCCCGACATGCCGCGTTCGCGACGGCGGGATCCGGACGCGATGCTCGAGATGCTGATGTACGCGGATGGGAAGAACGACTATGTTCTCCGCTTTCGACAGGACAAGCTCGATCAACTCGAAGTTCGCAACATGCGAACGCTGACGGATGACAACACGGTGTTCGCGACCATTTTCCAGTTGTTCTACATTCGCCTCGCGATTTTCTTTGGGTGCGTCGGCGTATTCATGAACCTGTTCCGCGGCGAGTTGATCGACAAGAGCCTGCACTTCTATTTACTGGCTCCGGTCCGGCGTGAAATCCTGCTGGTGGGCAAGTATCTCGCCGGGCTGGTGGCGACGGTGGTAATTTTCGGCATCAGCACGGCGGTGCAATTGTGGGCGCTC
>JAYVTO010000199.1:0-22207 GCA_043788745.1 Acidobacteriaceae bacterium | reverse complement strand
GGCGGCACCAACTCGCGGATCGTTTACACGGCCACCGCCAGCGGTACCTACACGATCGAGGCGACGTCGTATGCTCCCTCGGTTGCGGGTGCGTTCACGGTCGCACTGACGGTCGGCAACTCCGCCTGTGCGAGGAAATTGGTTTTCCTCGTGCATGGCTTGGATCAACGAACTGGGGACTTAGGGAATTTGCAGCAAACTCTCACGGCTCAGACGTCGCCGAGCAGGATCGATACATCAAGTTTCATCGTCGATCCGCGGTTCGACTGGCCGTGTGGAAGGGATAATGGTTGCCAAGAGTCAATCTCCCAGGGGGGACGAGTGTTGGCGGCCCAAATTGCTGCCAGTACTGCAGGCTGTCCCACCAACGACATTATCTTGATTGGGTATAGTATGGGCGGCCTGATCGCGCGTGATCTCCTTATAAATAACTATGACAATGTTCTGAGCACTCGCCGAGTGGCTGCTTTGATCACGCTGGGAACTCCCCATCTCGGGTACCCGTATCTGCCAATTGATTTAAGTTTGAAGCCAGACCGCCCGTCCAAGGACATGGCTGGCGACTTCCGCAATTCCGCCGGGAGTTTCACCTTTGGCCTGGTTTACGATAATCCCTACACGATGAATCTCTTCGACAACAACCGGCAGCGGGCGGCCGTTTCAGATTTTCTATACTTTCTCAACACCCGCTGGGGCAACCAGAGCTTCATCGGGCGTCCAGGAACCTGGATGGCGGCGGGCGGCAGGTCTTGCGGAAATGCAGTTCGCAATGGCGACTCCGGCCTTGGCTGTCCTGACTCAAATAGGTTCAGCGACGGTGTGGTCTGTGAGCAAAGCGCGGCATTTCGATTCAACATTGGGAATCCAGCTAGCCGTCCCTGGGCCGATGACAGCCGCTTGTACTCGCACACTGGGAATGGTTTTACACCGACGCTCTTGTGTTCGGGGAACGAGTATCTCGCGGGACACATCGCTATACACAGCCCCGTCTCGGGTGGGACGCTCGCAAATGCAATCAAGGAGGTGATCAATGGTGTTCGTTAGGACTTTCTTTATTCTTGCCGCCGTGGCTTCCGCGCTGCCGGCACAATTCCCTGTGGACACTTTAGGGCGGACAAAAGACAGCTTGCTGGCGATGTCGCAGCCGGAAGTGGATAAGTACTTGCAGGATGCGCTCAAATCTGGCCTCCCGCCCAGCGCCGTCGATTCACTAACGTTCCTCGCACTCAACCGCGAATCTACAGTGGTCCCAGCGCTCATTCAGTCTCTGCGGACTTCCTTGCAGCAACAGGACCTGTATGCTGGCATTGCGACCCAATTGGGCGAGATCATCGCCTATGCGGCAACGCCGGAATCGACTACTGTGATCCTGGACCTCTACCCGGAGAACCCGAAGTTTGTGGGGCGGTTGCTATGGCGCAGCCTATCGTATTTGAGTGCTAGGAGCGATCCGTTTCCTGTGGCTTATCGAATCGTGGAATCTTCCCACGACGGGGCGAGGGTCTTAGCTTCGGACTGGGTGGAAGAGAACGTTTCCAGAGGAAATAACTATGCGTACCTGTCTCGCTACATGCTCTCCCGTAGGAACGGATTCGTGACAGAGATGGATATACTCGATGATCCCTTCGCCCCGCGGATCGGCGAACTTGGCAGAAGGACACTTCGACTTGAAATCGACAAGCAGGCTATGCGCGACACAGCGTCGCCTGCTGGCAAGGCTGTGAAGCCATAGCCCTCTCGTCCGAAAATGAGTCGATGGATCGGGATAGGGGCTCCGATATTTTCCGTCTTTTCTTGCCGGATCTGTTTGCGACGCCGTTTTCCAGTTCCGATAATCTCGTCGAACTGCCGGACCGCGGTCTGCGGCGAATGCACATCCTGATTCGCGACGCGCAACGGCGTAATATCAACCCCGGCCGCTACAAGATCTTTGTGAACGGGAAAGGGATCGGCAACGTCTTCGAGGAGCGTACGACCACCGACGGCACGCTGCTGGTGATGGAGCCGGAAACATTGCGCAAGCGCCCCGACGAGATCTTCGACCCTCGCGAAAACGCAATCGAGATTACGGCCGAAGATCGTCGAGGCCGCCGGTACTACCAGAACTGGATTCTTCGAGTCAACGACACGAAGCGCAATGCGCTGTTCGCGTATTCCAGCTCCATTTCTCCCGACGACCCGGGCGGCATTCCGCCCGATGTGAATATTGAAGCTCCCGCCTCGCCACCCGTGCTTGGGGCTGCCTCCGCCGCCGGAAAGGTGACTCTCCGGGGTAACATCTCTCCGGGCGCAGCGCTCCGCGTGGACGGAAGGCATATTTCCATTCCAACGAAATCGAGCGGAATAAATCTGTTCGAATATTCCGCTCCCGTGACGGCGGGCCAGCGTGAGTTGGTTCTCGAAGCGAGTGACAGCAAAGGGAACTCGCGCAAGGTGGTAATTCCGATCTATCGAACGGAGGCTGCGCCGAACCCGGTGCGATTCGCCGGGCAGAAGTTTGCCGTGGTTATTGGAGTCTCTCGCTTCGGCGACGTCAAGGCGGCACCGCCACCGTTGCCATTAGCCGCGGCCGATGCGCGGGAATTTGCCAACAGACTTGAGAAAAATGCGGGCTTTCGCCGCGAAAACATTCGTGTTCTGACCGACGAAAAAGCGACACTTGAGATGGTCCGCATCGCGCTATCGGATTTCGCCGCGAAGGCACAGCGTAACGATGTGCTGCTCATCTACCTTGCCACGCACGGGCTTCACGACCCACGACCCAACCGCGGCGACAGATTGTATCTGGCCCTGCATGGAACCCAGATGGGAACCCTGGATAACACCGCTTTGTCCTTCAGCGATCTTGAGTTGATTCTCAATCGAAGCGTGCGCACCCGGCAGTGCTTCCTGATCTTTGACGTCGGTCATCCCCTCAACGACGAATGGCGCTTTCGCGACGGCCGCAACCTCGTCAACAACCACGTCCTGAATCTCTTCGGAGACAAGCCCGATTGGGGTGTTCTGGTATCGGCGTCATCGGATCAAGTCGGGCTCGATCGTCGCGGTGCGGCCTCCAGTCTCTTCGCGCACTGGGTCGCCGAGGGTCTTGGCGGAGCCGCGGATCTGAACCGCGATCGAGTCGTAACCGGCAAAGAGCTTTTCAGCTTTGTGACGGAAAAGGTAAAGACCGATAGTCAAGGTGCGCAACAGCCGCGCTTCCGCATGGCGAGCCAGGCGGGCGACAGTCCTATCGCCGGCGGCAACTGAGCGACGATCATTTCTTTTTCTCGGATTGGATCGACTTTGCCCGATCCTCCGCTGCGCCGGATTTGTCACCCATCCGGTCGCGAGTGCGAGCCCGGTCCCGGTAAAAATCAACCGCGTCCTTTTTTCGGATTACGGCGTCATCAAAGTCTGCCAGGGCTTCGCGAAGCTTTCCCAGTACGTGATACACCTGGCCGCGGCCATGGTAGCCGTGCGGGTCTGACGGATCGAGACGAATTGCCTCGCTGAAATCCTCCATCGCCTCCTCGTATCTCCGGAGGCCAAGACGCGCACGGCCAAGCCGCCAGCGCATAATTGCGTTCTCGGGTTCCTGCTCGACCGCCCAAGTGAAGTCCTGAATGGCCAGTTCATATTGTGCGGTCGCCAGGAAGATATCGCCCCGGTTAAGGTACGCTGCCCCGTAATCGGGTTTCAGATCGATGGCCATGGAGAAATGCCGGGCCGCCTGCACCCTCAATGCCTGGCAGCCGTAGGCGAGACCAAGCGCGTTGTGCGCAAAGGCATTGTCCGGCTGACGTCGGATGATCTTATCGATCGCCTGAATGGCCTCCTCGCAGCGCCCGTTTTGCAGGAGCGTTTTGCCTTCGTCCAGAGAATCAACCGTTCGTCGCGCATCGCCTGAAACCGCTGTTGCTGGTGCCTTTCCGCTGGGCTTCGCCGGCACGCCTTCGGCCAGCGAAAAGTCCGCGATCACTTGATCGTGCAAGTACGGGAGTTGCCGCTGCCCCGACGCGGTGAAGACGTCCTGGCGCACTTTCCGGAACAACACCGAGATGGGAATGGGTTGCGACAGCGATGCCAACAGATGCTTTGTGAAGAGGCCGTTTCTTTCCCCGGCATTGTCACTCGCTGTCTTGCCCGGACTCGCCGCGAATGCAATGTAGGAGCCCAAACTCGCTTCCAGCAGCGCCAATCCGTGCGATGTCTTTGCCGTCGCGAAGGGATTGTTGCGGCAGGAATCCAGCACCATTAGGATCATCGCTGCCGCGCTCCGCTCGAGTCTCTGCTTGACCGCGTCAAAGTGAACGGAGTTCTGCCGGGCCTGCGCTTCGTTCCCGGCGTCGAACTCTACTGGCACCATGTAATTCGCTGCGTCGATCTGCAGTCCGTGCCCTGCGTAAAAGAAAATAGCGACATCTCCAGGTCCGAGTTTCGACACAAACGCATCGATCGCCGCCTGCATCTTTGGCTTCGTTCCGTCGATCACGACATCGGTGTCAAACCGCAGCCGCTTGAGCCTGTCGCCCATATCCACGGCGTCGTTTGCCGGCGTCACCAACGGCGAGGTCTTGTACGCACGATTGCCAATTACCAACGCTCGGCGGACTCCGGCAACGGGCTCCTGCGCTGTCGGGAGTTGCAGGCCTCGCGCTGCCTCCTGCGGCTGCCCCAAGGCGGGGCGGAACAGAGAGCAGGCCGCGATTGCCTGCAAAACCTTCCTGCGTGTTAACTCACGAACGATATCCACGACGATATTGTATCCGCAGTTCGCCACCTTGCGCGCCTTTATTGGGGTGCGACGCTTCGGAACGCAACGCTGTCGATCGACCAGTTGGTCGGAACCGCGGAAGCTGCACTCCGCGCTCCTGTTGCGCGTTCCGACAGAAGCCGGCTCAATCCGGCCCCGCCCGAGGCTCGCGTCCGCACGCCATCGAAGTTGAACACCGCCTCCGGATTGTCGATTGGCTGCACGCTCGTCAACAGAAAATACGTATCGATCCCATAGGGCTTTGCCACTATAATGTCGGACGCCTTCGCGGTCACGTCGATCTCTTCCGGCAATTCGTACTGCCCTGCGCTATTTTTGGTGCGCGGGAACTCGTTCCCCAGATTCCCATGCAGCGGAAAAACTAACGTGCCTTTCCCGAAGGAATCGATGGCAAAGATGTATACCCTCCTCGATGCTTCCGCTTTGTTCGGCGCGCCAGTTCGACGTTGCAAGACTAATTTGTATTCCCGGTCTCCCATCAGGTCGATTCCGCTGATCCGTCCGGTCTCCCGATCTCGAAGTGCCAAGTCATAGGGAAACGAGTCCTCCGGAACCGGCGTCCGCAGCCGGAGCCATCCTCCGATGCGGGCCAGCCCGGACAAGTTTTCATTCAATGACGCCGCCGCCTTCTCCGCCGCGCCACCCGCGAAGGACACCCATTCTGACCGCTGCGGCCAAGCCGCCAATGCCGCGCGAGCCCCATTCCGCTCCGCCTCGGACGATTCTCGGGCCAGGTCCGCTCGTGTCTCGGCAGGTCTTATCCACGCGTACTGCAAGGTGGTACCGCCCGGCGCGCTTCCAATCAGCGCGTAATCGGCCCGCTCAGGCGTGTCTACGACAACCACAACCGGATACTTCGCATTCGCATCCAGTTCGAGCTTCGCTTTCAACTCATCCGCCGCCGGAATAAGGACTGCAATCTGTGCCCGCGCGCCGGCGGCTTTCGCCACTTGCGCCGCCGTGGGCGTCTCGCTCGCCGACAGGATCTCGCGCCGAATCCTGTTATCGACAACACTCCAGTACCTTCCAGTCCAATACAAGATATGCGTCGGAGTCGCCTCGCTCGGATCGCCGACCACGACGAGCCCTGCGATCTTCCGCAGATCCGCCACGAGTTGCATGGCCGCCCCTAACCTCGACAATGGGAGCGTCGCGCCCACATAGACGCGAAGAAATTCTTCCGGAGGTGCCACCCAACGGTCGATCTGAAACAACTGCCCCACCTCCACTGACGAGATCGCGCCGGACACGACGGCCGTGTTCGCCGAAGAGGGTCCGTTTACTTCAGTCACGCGAATTCGCACTCCCGCCACGGCCGGGCCGACGCCGCGCAGTTCGCATCCCGCGCGCAGTCCGAGCGTGACTCCGCTATTCAATTCGACAAGCCCCTTCTCGCGATTCAGGAATCCGACGGCCGCCGTCGCCGCCGGTCCGCCCGTTTCCGCCGGTTGGCCGAACAGCCCCCGCTCTGCCCTTCCCCGCAACTGCACGATCACCGGTTCCTGATCGTTCACCTTCGATTGCATCAACGCCCGCGTTCGTTGAAAGATGCGATCAATGCGCTCGTTCTCCGCCGACGTTTCGAGGGCTGTTAACAAAGCCCACGTGAATGCACCATGCTTTCCGCTGTCGCTCGAAATCTCCTGCGCAGGCTGATAGTCCTGCGAGGCCGAGAGCACAAGCACGCCCTGTTCCTCGGGGTTCTGTCCTTCCAGCGTCTCACGGACCGCGATCCGCGCATCCGGCTCTTCGACACGCCGTTTGCCGCCGGGCAGAATCCCGCGCGCGCCGCCGCCGCTGTGGCAGCTATCCTGCACCACGGTCAGTTGCACGCCTTTCGCCGGAGCCTTCGCATAAATCCGCGCTAGTTCCTTGCTCCGAATGTCCGGAACTCCCAACGCCGAATCCGCGGCAATGATTGTCGAGTCCATGCCGCTGAGATTCTGCGTCGCCAGATTACGGATCCGCGATCCATGGCCCGCATAAAAGAAAAGACTCTGGTCTCCAGCTTGCGCCGCGTCCACGAGAAATGACTGGAGCGTCTCCAGAATCCGATCCGCCGTAGCCTCTTCGTTCGTCAGCACACGGATATTCTCCGGACGCAGATGATACTTGCGCACCAACAGATCTCGCATCTGCCGGACGTCGTTCACCGCGCCGTCCAACGGCGAAATCGCCGAGCGCGACGGCTTGCCTTGAATCTGTTTAAGTCGCGCCTTCGTCCGCTCGGAGAGCGGGGCCTGCCCGCCCTCGACCGGCTGCGCATAGCGGTCAATGCCAACGAGCAAGGCGCGCCGCGTCTCGGCGGATGAGGCCGGGCATAGACAAAGAAGAAACAAGAAGAGCCGGACAGTTGGCATGATTTGCAGATCCGCGGTCATATTCTACTCCTTTGAAAGGGCAAAGGAGCCCACGCGCGTCACCACGTGAGTTGCTTCCCGTTACGGCGATCCCGGTGTAAAAGGCGTGAGTCCTCTCGAAAACATTGTCCAGGATCTGAAGGCATTGTTGCCGTCAAAGCTACAGTTGGCGGCGGACTACATTCACAGCTTGAAGGACGTTGGCGTCGAGCAGCGCAAGGCGGCTCTGGCGCGCACTTTCGGATGTCTTTCGCCGGAAGAGGCCGACGAGTTGGAGCGAGTGATCGAGGAAGGCTGCGAGCAGATCAATGTCCGGGCGACGGGGCTTCGCGAATCGTTTTGGACGTGCCGCACCGCGACGCCTGGGCGACGGCCCTCGTCCGCTAGCGGATCGCGTAGCCGCCATCGACTCGAATCGTCTCGCCCGTCACGAAGCCGGACGCCGCCGACGCGAGGTACACGGCAGTTCCGGCAAGTTCCTCCGATTGACCCCACCGGCCGGCGGGAGTCCGCGCGACGATCTCGTCGTCCATAGGAGTCCCGCGGATGACTGCCGTCATGTCGGTCTCGATCCATCCTGGGGCGATCGCATTCACCTGCACGTTGTGCGGCCCGAGTTCAATCGCCATCGACTTGGTCAGTTGGACGATTGCGCCTTTGGCGGCGCTGTAGGACGGCACGAGACCCGACCCAAAGTACGAATACATGCTGCCAATGTTGATAATCTTTCCGCGGCGGCGCGCGACCATTGACTTCGCGGCGAGCTTCGAAAGAAGGAACACAGCGTTCAGTTGCGTCTCGATCACGCGGTCCCAATCTTCGGTCTTCTCGTTCATCACGCCGCCGCTCAGCGACGCGATGCCGGCATTGTTGACCAGGATGTCGACGGGGCCAAGTTCGTTCTCGACGCGGTTGAGCGCGGGCTCTAACGCGGCGCGATCGGTCATGTCGACGATCAAGGCCAGCGACGGAATGCCGAGCGACTGCAGTTCAGCCAGCACGCGCTGGTTCTTTTCGGGGTTCCGGCCGAAGATGGCGACGGAGGCTCCGGCTTCGGCGAATCCAAGGGCGATGCCGCGCCCGATTCCACCGTTGCCGCCGGTCACAATGGCGACACGGCCAGTCAAATCAAACAGGGTATGCGTCTTTTGCATGAGTGGTCCAGTATAACGGAGTCAGAAAATCGACTCCAGGTCGAGTGCCCATTGTTCTTGTCCCGCTGTCCAAAGTGTTCAAGGTGGGCGCCGTTACCAGCGCCGGCGCTCCGAACGTTGCTCGCCGTGCGCACCCGACACCGATCTCGTCGCCGTGCAGTTCCCGGATTGCCTACTTACCGGTTCACGGGATAGAGTGGCGCAATCGAGACGAGCGTAAGGCCCGCGATGAACAGTACGATCATGGCGGTGACGAAAGCCTTCACGCGGGCATTGGCACCGGCGAATTCTTTCCATACCAGGATGCCCCAGAGTGCGCTGACCAAAGCGGCACCCTGACCCATGGCGTAGCTAATGGCGGGTCCGACGCTGGCGCTCGCGGCCGAACTCGAGGCGACGAAGTTAGAGATTGCTCCGGCGCACCAGATGACGCCTCCCAGGATGCCCATGAGATGCTCGCGGCGCGTGCTGCGGAAGAAGGCTCCGATGCCGATGGGCATGCCCTGGATGGGGAAGTTCATGAAAAACGGATTGTAGATGAAGGTCGAGAAGAAGACGCCCGCCGCGAATAGCAGCGCGATGCCGTAGGGGCTGACGGCTCCGTCGCCGGTCTTGCCCAGTTCGACCAAGGGATAGAATCCACCCATGAGAATGCCGCCGAGAACGCAAAAGATGATGCCGCGGATTGCAGATGGCGTGCGCGGTTTAGGCGCCGGAGCAGCCTTGCCGTAGGCGCGTCCGGTCCGTGGGTCGAGCTTTGGAGCGGGTTCGACCGGATGCGGCTTTTCCAGTTCCGCCTCTCGTTTCGAAGCGGCGTGCGCCGCATACGCAATCCCGTCGAACACGATGGCCAGAACCACAAGCGCCACTCCCCCGAACAACAACAGCGGATTGCCTTGCGGAGTGAGGATGTAATTCCAAACCACGCCGATCACGAGCGCGAGCCCAATCCCGATCGGGAAGGCCACCGACATTCCGGCCACGGAAATACCCGCTACCAGCAGCATGTTCGCAAGATTGAAGACGAATCCCGCCAGAACCCCCCAGGCCATTTTCCGATAGCCGGCGATGATGAAGTTGTCTTGGAAAGTCAACTCGGCGGGATTGAGGGTTCCGAAGGTAAACGCGACGATAACCGAGCATAGGACAACACCGAGGGCGTAGTCGTAGTAGTAGAGTTCGAAGCGCCAGTTGCTAGTGGCCTTTTGCGTGTTGGCCCAGGAGCCCCAACAGAGCATGGAAAAGACCATCAGCAGCAGAGCGCCGAGGTAAGTCGTTGGCAGAATCATAGGTAAGGTGTTGAAAAAATATGTCTAAGAGTCGAGACTGGCCCGGCTCGCTCGTGGTGTTGGATCCGGTCCTGTCCCTAAAGTCTAAGGTCTGTCGGTGGGGTATTCGCCCTAAAGGTTTTGGTCATAAATTCCGAAAGACAAAGTATATATCAGATCGTCCGAAGGGAGGCGAGCCACCTTGAAGTTGACCTACCCGATGGTAACAGCGTTGTTGCTCGGCGCGCTTGTCCCTGCGGGATTGCTTGCGCAGCGGTCGAAGCCGAAGATTGATCCGGAGAGCCGCGACGGACTGCTGCTGCAGCAGATCTTGCAGGAACCCGACCAAGTGGGCCGGCTGCGGTTGCTCGAGCAGTTCTCCGTTCAGTACACGAAGCATGAGTCGATTGGCTGGGTCTACGACCAACTGCTGCCGGGCTATTACAAGGCGCAGGACTTTGAAGGTGCACTCGCGATCTGCGAGCGCGCACTGGCGGTTGATCCGGCGAATCTCGAGTTCACGCAGATTTGCCTCCGCAGCGCCGAAGCCAGGAAGAGCGACGACGCGATGACGAAGTACGCCAACGGGCTCTGGACGCTAGCGGCTGCCAAGGCGGCGGAAGGCGGCCCGGGCGAGGCGAACGCGCGCGACTTGCAGACCTACGCCGAGTACACGCTGTACGTGCAAGCGACGCGGACGGGGGATTGGAAGAAGCGGCTGGATCTTCTGCGGGCGCTCGAGCAGCGGAATCCGGTGGGGCGTTACATTCCAAACATTCAAGCGGACTACACGCAGATCTACAAGAACATGACGGGGCCGATGGCGTATCAGTTCGCCGAGAAGCTGTTAGCGCGCGATCCCAACAACGTGGATATGTTGGTGGCGATTGCGGAACAGCATTTTCGCAAAGAAGATAATCCCGAACGCGTGTCGAGCTACTGCGGGCGCACGATCGAAGTGCTAAGCAAGCCGCGTCCGGCGCACATCGTTGAGGAAGAGTGGGCCAAGAAGGTCGCCCATTACGTCAACATCTGCAACTGGATGGCGGGAATCTCGAATAGCGCGATGCGGCGCTACGGGCTCGCGGATCGCTATCTGCGCGCGTCATTGCCGTACGCGAAAGACAACGCGCAAATGCTCGCTGCCGCTTACTATCACCTGGGTTTCGCCAACTACCGCTTGGCGGAATTGCAAGGCGAGCGCAACCGCATTCCAGACGCACTGGTGTTCCTGAAACAGTGCATGCAGATCCGCAGCTCGTGGCAGGAGCAGGCGCAGAAGAACGTGGCCGCGATCCAGGCCGAGTACAACCTGAAATAGTCACGAACGCATGGCCGGGCAGTGTGCGGTTAAGAATGTTCTATACCTGGACCCTGCGAGCCAGGGAGAATCGGTCATGCGAAAGCGACTGCAGCGGCTTGGCTTCGGCACAATGCTGGTAAGTGTTCTAGCGGCGCAGACCTCCCCGCCTGCCGCCAACCATGGCAGTCAACCCCACGTTTCCCCGGACGGTAAATGGGTGGCATTCACGGGAGACCGGGAAGGCAAGCCCGGATTGCTGATCATTCCCTCAGACGTCGGAACAGAACGCTGGCTGGCTGCGGGTGCACGGCCTGCGGGATGGTCGACCGACAGCAGACAGGCTTACTATTCGGTGTGGTCGGCGGACAAAAATGTCAGCGAGCTTCGTTCGGTTGGTGTGGATGGCAGCGGTGATCGCCTGATCGGCAACTGCCCGGGCCGGGGCCCTTCGATCTCACCAGATGGAAAGTGGGTGGCGTATCCGGCTGGACAGTTTCCCAACGTTCGGCTCGCGATCCAGAGACTCGATGGTTCCGGCACGCGCGAACTGACAGACCCAGCGACGCCATCCTTCAACTATGCGTGGGCACCGGATGGCCAGCAGATCGCGTTCACGCGCCTCGAAGCCGACAAAATGACGGCAGTCTGGGTGGCGAGCGTTGACGGAAACGGCGTTCGGCGGGTAGTCCGCTCGGAGGACGTGCGGCTGCAAGTTCCGGCGTGGACGAAGGACGGCAAGAAACTGGCGATGCAGGGTGGGGCCACGACGCGCGGCTTGGCACATGTCTACATTGCGGACGCAGACGGCACCAATCTCCGTCAGATTGCCCCGCATACGGGGTATCTGGACGAAAGCGTGTCCTGGTTCCCGGATGGAGCGCGGCTCGCGATCCAGAGCAATCGTACCGGGGCGATGGAAGTGTGGGTAATGAGCGCCGACGGGTCGGGAGCCAGGCAACTGACGCGCTAGCCGCCGCCTAGTGGCCTGCGGCCGGAGCCTCTTCGACGGCCTTCAAGGGGAAGCGCGCGCCGGCCGGAATTTGCACCAGCATGTCTTCCTTGCGCTTGATCAGTGTCGACGTGTTGTAGCTCGCAAGCTCGAAGCCGTGACCGTGCGTGATCGCGTCTGTCGGGCAGGCTTCGACACAGTAGCCGCAGAAGATGCAGCGGTTGTAGTCGATGTTATAGACCTTGGCATATCGCTCACCGCCGGAGACGCGGAACTCGTCGGTGTTCTCCATGGCTTCAATGTAGATGCAGTCGGCGGGGCAAGCCGCAGCGCACAGGAAGCACGCGACACATTTCTCAAGGCCGTTCTCATCGCGCTGTAGCACGTGGGCACCGCGGAATCGCTCCTGGAACTTTGGCGGAGCGTCCGGGTAGTCCTCCGTGATCGTCGGCTGCATCATCTCTTTGAACGTGATGCCCATTCCCTTGGCGATAGCGGCCGCGCCTTCGAATACTTCCGAAATCTTTGCCATGCGTTCTATCTACTAGATTAGCGTAGTGGGGCGCTCCGCTCAAATTTGTTGCGGAGCATCGAAAGAGGATGCGAGCTTATTCGGCGCGCCCGGCGAACGCCGTGGCTGCGTTGCTTGCGAGTTCGCGTTCGATCTCGGCGCTCATGCCCCCCCTGGCGAATTCGGCCGCGACGCGCAGTGCGTTGAAGATCGCGTTGGAGTTCGAGCGGCCGTGGCAGATGATGCAGACGCCTTTGACGCCGAGCAGCGGCGCTCCGCCGTATTCGGAATAGTCGACGCGCTTACGGAAATCTTCGAAGGCCGATTTCGAGAGCGCGTAGCCGATCTTGCGTTTGATCGTCTGCGCCAGCGATTCCTTCAGCAGGTGCTTGATCATGTCGACCACGCCTTCGCTGACCTTGAGGACCGTGTTGCCGATGAAACCGTCGCAGACGACGACATCGACGGTGCCGGAATAGATGTCGCGGCCCTCGACGTTGCCGATAAAGTGGATGGGCAGCGCTTTGAGAATCGGCGTGGCGGCCTTGGTGAGTTCGTTGCCTTTGTGCTCTTCTTCGCCGATGGAAAGAAGGCCGACGCGGGGCTTGGATTTCTGAAAAATGATGCGCGCGTAAACGTCGCCCATCACGGCGAACTGGCCGAGCATGCGCCCGGTGCAATCGACGTTGGCGCCGACATCGACGACGACGACCGGAGACCCGGAGAGCGTGGGCAGAGCAGATGCCAGAGCCGGGCGGTCGACACCAGGCAACATGCCGAGGCCGGTTTTCGCGGTCGCCATGACGGCACCGGTGTTGCCGGCGGAAACGACACCTTGGGCGACGCCTTCCTTGACGAGCCGCGTGGCGACCCGGATCGAGGAATCCCGTTTGGAGCGCATGGCCTTGGCGGCGGAATCGTCCATGGTGATCACTTCACTGGCGTGAAGAATCTCTACCGGCAGGAGTTGCCAGCCGCTGTGCTGCTGCAACTCCTTACGAAGTACGTCTTCCCTGCCGACCAGAATGACTTTGATCCCGAGCAAACGAGCCGCACGGAGCGCGCCTTCGACTTCCGATTTCGGCGCGTGGTCGCCACCCATGGCGTCGAGCGCAATGGTGAGCATGGCGGGGCGGATACTACTGCTCGGCGACTTCGATGACTTCGCGTCCCTTGTAGTTGCCGCACTGCGGGCAAACACGGTGCGGCATCTTGGGTTGGTGGCACTGAGGGCATTCCGACATTGCAGGCTTCTGCAGGTGATCGTGGGCCCGGCGGGTGGAGGTGCGCCGCTTGGAGTGGCGTCGTTTCGGATTTGGCATCGCTAGTTTCTACCTATTCAAAAAAATGGCTGCGGGCGTCCAGTACGCCCGGCAATAATACGCTACCGCGTTAGAGATCTTTCAATGCGCTCCAACGCAAATCCACTGGTTTCCGTTCGCACGCGCATTCGCGGTGATTCCAGTTTTCGCCGCATACCGGGCACAGGCCCAGGCAATCCGGCTTGCAAACCAACTTAATCGGCAGTGCCAGCACGATCTGCTCGCGCAACACGTTCTCGAGAAGCACCCCATCGCGATCATAGAACGCGACTTCGGTTTCGCCCTCTTCTAACTCAACTTCTTCTTCGTCCGCGTCCTCGGTGGCTGGCTTGAACAAGATGCCCAGGCTGACTTCCACATCGAACCGCGCCGGATCCAGGCAGCGGTCGCAATCGGCTTCCATCCGACCCTGCAGCGTACCCGCCATTTGGAGGTCGCCTACCGAGTGTGGAACAAACTCAACCGAACCCCTCGCTTCGAGCGGACCGATCTGGCGAAGCTTTGCGTCGCTAAAGTCGACGATGCCCTGCTCGATGGAAACATCGAACTGAGCCTTCCGGAGTTCGAGATCCCGAACGGAAAAAAACACAACGTACCTTTATCCACGGCGACCGGCTAAGAGACTGTTTCGAAACGGGGAGCTTACCCCCGCAGCGTGGCCGGATTTCCAGAACACACGTCTTCCCTTGATCGCAACACGCGAATGATTAGTGTAACACAATCGGGACGAAGCGGGCTTTGCCTAGTTGTCGATGGGGTCGGCAGCCACCACGGGAGGGACGATGGGCTGTCCCTTCAGACCGAAGAGGAATCCGTCGATGCTGCCAGTTGGCGTGGACCGGGACGCCGCGCCACCGGGGAAGACGCTGCCACTTGTGGCTCCCCCGACGTAGAGCGTGCCGTCGGAGGCCAAGGTGATTGCCGTGGCGATCTGGCTGCCGCTGCTAGTGACGTAACTCGAAAAGACCAGCGCTTCGATGCCGGATTTGGCGGGATTCAGGATGGCGACGAAGCCGTCAATTCCGGCGGCCACCGATGATCGCTGGATGGCGTCCGAGGTGGTCGGGAAGTTGCGGGACTGCGTGTAGCCGACGAGATACAGATAGCCGGTGCCGGGATCGCGGAAGAAGTCGTAGGGCGACTCGCCGTCGCTGCCTCCGAAGTACGTACAGTAGGTGACCTGCTGATTCGCCGGAAGAGTCGGGTTGATGATGGCGACGAAGATGTCGCCGTTGCCGTTGGTCGTGCGTTGAAACGCGTTCGTGGAGACGGGCAAGTCGTCCGAGAGGGTTACGCCGGCGAGGTAGACGCGGCCCTGCGCGTCGACAGTTATCTCGCGCGCTTCTTCGACGTCCGAGCCGCCGAAGTAGCTGGTATAAACGACCGCGCTGATCTCGGAATTCAATTTCGCCAACACGACGTCGCCGTTGCCGAAGTAGCTCTTGCGGAGCGAATTTCCGGTGAGCGGGAAGTCGCTCGAGTAGGTGACACCCGCGACCCAGACTCCGCCGGTGGGATCGATCGCGATGGCGCGGCCTGCGTCCTGTCCGCCGCCGCCGAGATACGACGAACCGGGAAGGGAATCGGCGCCAGACTTCGTTGTGTCGAACCGCGCGACAAAGATGTCGTAGCTGCCGCCGGTGGCGCCCTGGAAGGCGTTGGTCGAGTTAATGGGGTAGTCGTTCGAACTCGTGAATCCGGTGATATAGGCGATTCCGTTCGGCGCGACCGCGATGGCGTATCCGGTCTCATCTCTTGCTCCGCCGAGATAGGAACAGTAGACGAGCGTGGCAGCGGCGGGATCCAGTCGAACGAGGAACGCGTCCGTCGGTCCGCCAATGGCGCTCTGGAAGGCGTTCGAGGTCACAGGAAAATTCGCCGATTGCGTGACCCCTGTAATGTAGACGTTGCCGCCCGCACCAATGGCCATGGCCCTGGGTTCGTCGTAACCGGCACCGCCGAGATAGGTGAGGAACTTCAACTCGCCCGCAACAATCTTCGCGACGAAGATATCCTGCGTGCCGGCGTTTTTGGCCTGCGTGGCGTCGTCGGAATTGGGCAGGTCGGTCGAATTTGTGTAGCCGGTGACGTACAGCGATCCTGCGGCGTCGGTTCCGACCGCGACCACGCCGTCAGCGAACGTGGATCCGAAGTAGGCCGAGTAGGATATGACGGGATCGATGATGAGCTGGCGGGACGGATCGTACGCGCCGAGGCGGAACCGGACGGAGCCGTCACCCGCCAGCGCGTAGCCGCCGTCAATCGTGACGGGGTTGCCCGCGTCGTTCAATTGATAAATGGCCGGTGCGTGTTGCACGAGCTCGGCATCGCCGGCGCGGAGAATCAGCTGCCCGTCGGCATTCAGCTTGGCCGTCGCTCCCGCGAATCGCATCGCGATCTTCGATGGATCGGCATGTGGCGCGACGACGAAATCGTATTCGAGTTGCTTGCCCGCGCCGTAGTAGACGAGATCGACGCCAGGGTACACGTCCGGCTGGCGGACCTTTGAGAAGTTCGTGACGTGCTTGCGCCACGTGGATTCCGCGCCGCGAAAGATCGACGTCTTGACGTCCTGCTGTTCGAGTCCCGCAGGGCGGGAAGCTTTTGCGCCAGCGAGCGTCATCCGGATCTCCCGCCAATCGCCGCTCTTGCCCTTCACTTGAAGCCGCGTCTCGCGATCGCGAAGCTGGACGCCGAGTCCGGGACTGCGCACCACAAACCGGTTGGCTCCGGAGCCTTCCTCAAAGCGCACGGGCGCCTTGTCGAGAATGGAAGCCCCAGTGTGGGCCGCGCCAAGCGGCAGGGCGAGCGAGAGAAGACCCAATAAACGCATGTGGAAACGGATTCCTCTATTAGAGCACGGCGCGGCACGGCAACGCGTTGCGCTGGGGCCGGCTTCCTCAATGACAGCAATCGGACAGCCATTCTGGAGGAATCACAGCGAGGAGGTTTCGAGGCGCGCGCCGGGCCGATTTGTCACAGCCGGGCGGCGGTGTGCACGCGCCTCGGTTGAAACAAAAAAGTACGATTCTGTTTCGGACCCTGTTCCGCTACAATCAGAACGTGGCGGCGCCCGACCTCTACCCCGATGCTGGCAACCCGAAGATCCCCGCTGGGAATCCTTTGGACGAAGCGCGCGATGCGGCGCGTGAACAGATCTCCGCGGCCTGGCAACTCCACATTGAAAAAATTCAGGATCTGCTGGAGGCCGATTGGCGTCCGAGCGTGGATCGAGTTCTCCGCGAGCGCTTCGCGGAGCTTGCGCCGGCGATCGCCGCCGATGCGGACCGGCGGGCGCGCGACTACGCACTGCTCGCGCGTCGCGAGATGTCGGATCAACTCAGCCTCGCGGTCCGCCGCTTGCGCCAGTTTGAGAGCGAGGCGCAGTGGTGCATGGCGCTGCTCGACGGTGCGATCGCGTTCTGTTCGCGCACGGCGCTGATTCACGTTGGCAGTCAGGCGTTCCGCTTGCTCGCGGATCGAGGTCCGGCGGCAGAGGGATCTCGGCCCGATGAAGAGATCCCGTTTCATTTTGCTCCGGCTCTTTCGGGTGCTGTCGAAGCGACCGAGACCATCGTGACGATTCGTGCGGCGAGCGAACTTTCCGTGCCGATTGCGGAGTATTTTGGTGAAGATGTGAATCAGCGCGTGCACATCTTTCCGGTTTCCACCAGCCAGCGCGTGGTTGCGCTACTCTACGCCGAACCCGGCGAACGCGCGGTCGATACGGGAGCGTTGGAATTGCTCGCGACCGTTGCCGGCACGCTGCTCGAAGGCCATTTGGTGGCCTCGGAATCGCGGCGTCCTTCGAACGTCGTCGCAATTACGTCGGCGCCGCAAGCGGCGCAGTCGCTGCCGCTTCCGGTTGCCGTCGAGCCGGTGCGCTCCGCGGCACAAAGCTGGTCCGCGCTATCGGGCGAGGATCAGGACCTGCATCTCAAGGCGCAGCGGTTCGCGCGCGTCAAGGTTGCCGAGATGCGTCTCTACAAATCCGCCGCCGTGCGCGGCGGCCGTGCCGGACAGAATCTCTATGCGGCTCTGCGGGACGAGATCGACGGTGGGCGCGAAGCATACCGCGAACAATTTCTCGCGCTGTCTCCGACGATGCTCGATTATTTCCACGTAGAACTGGTGAGAACGCTCGCGAATGACGATGCTGCACTGCTGGGGCCAGAGTATCCGGGTTCGCTCGCATAGGCTGGTCTGCCTCACGGTAGTTGCCTGCGCGCTCTCGCACGCCCAGACCACGCTTGAATCGCTCGCGCGCGCTTACCGCGAAAAGCCGACCGCAGCGAACCGGGCGGCGCTGCTACAATTCGCGGCCCAGCAAAAGGATCCTTCCGCGCCGCTCGCGCTGCTTTCGGCGGGCGTCGTGTCGAACGCGAATCAGCGATCCGCGGAAGCTTTGACCACGCTGCGCGGGTTGGCGAAGAAACTGCCCGCACTCGCCGATTACGCGAACTTCGCACTGGCCTCGGCGCAGGCCGAGAGCGGCGATTTCGAAGCGGCGGCGACGACGGCGGCACAGGTTTGGGCGTACGCGCCGAAATCGCCGCTCGCGCCGCGTGCCGTGTTTCTGGCGGCGAAGGCGCTTACGGACCATGGCTCGGCGAAGCAGGCGCTCACGCTGTTGCAGCAGCAATACGCGAACCTGCCGCAGCCACAAGCCGACATGGCGATGGCGAAGGCGTTCGAGGCCGCGAACGATCCGGTCCGCGCCGTCGTCTACTACCAACGCGTCTACTACGGATTTCCAACCGCGCCCGAAGCGGCGCAGGCCGAGGCGGCGGCCGGCGCGTTGCGCCCGTCGCTCGGCGATACCTATCCGCCGTCGCTGCCCCAGACGATGCTGACTCGGGCGATCAAACTGCTCGACAACAAGCAGGCATCGAAGGCGCGCGCGGAGTTGGAAACAATCATTCCGCTGCTGACCGGACCGGAAAAAGACTTGGCGCGGGTTCGCCTCGGCGTCGCCGACTTCGTGGGCAAAGATTATTCGTCGGCGTTCCGTCAGTTGCGCGCGCTCGAACCGCAGAATCCAGAAGCGGACGCGGAGCGGCTTTACTATTTCCTCGCGTCCGCCCGCCGCTTGAAGAATCTCGAAGAAGCGGGCGGAGCGCTTTCGACGCTCGCGCGCAAGTATCCGCAGTCGCGGTGGCGTCTGGAAGCGCTGGTGCTTTCGGCGAATCAGTTTATCGTCGACAATCAGCCTTCGCAATACGAGCCGCTATTCCGCGCTTGTTACGAGTCGTTCGCGAGCGATCCGCAAGCCGCAAACTGCCATTGGAAGATGACGTGGCAATCGTACCTGCAGCGCCGCGCGGATGCGCCGGACATGCTGCGCCAGCATCTGGGGCGCTTTCCGCAATCCGAGCACGCAGCGGCGTCTCTGTACTACCTCGGCCGCCTCGCCGAAGCTGCGCGCGACAACGCTTCGGCGCGCAGTTATTTCGAAGAGGTCGGGCGGCTGTTTCCGAACTACTACTACATGACGGTTGCGCGCGAACGGCTGAAGGTTGTGGGTCGCGCCGAAGCTGCGCCGAAGACCGCCGAGTTCCTGAAGAGCCTCCATCTGCGCGCGAATGCGAAAACGTTTACTTTCGATCCGACCCCCGCTTCGCGATTGCGTCTGGAGCGTTCGCGGATGCTCTCCTCCGCCGCGCTCGACGATTGGGCGGAATTGGAATTGCGATTCGGCGCCCAAAATGAAGACCAGCCCGCGGTGTTCGCGATGGAACTCGCCGAACTCGAGACGCGCCGCGACGCGCCCGACAAAGGCCTGCGGTGGATCAAGCGCTACGTGCCGGGCTATCTTCTCCTGCCGATCGACTCGGCGCCGACGCGCTTTTGGCAGTTGGCGTTTCCGCTGCCGTTTCGCGAGGATCTCGAGCGCAATGCGCGTGATCGTTCGATTGATCCTTACGTGCTCGCCGCGCTGATTCGGCAGGAGTCCGAGTTCAATCCGAAAGCGGTATCGCGCACCAAGGCGTTGGGCTTGACGCAGATCATGCCGCCGACGGGCAGAGAACTGAGCCGCCGATTGAAGCTGACGCCGTACACGACGAACTCGCTGTTTCAACCGTCCGTGAATCTGAAGCTCGGCGCGTATTACTTCCGCTCGTTGCTCGATTCGCTCGAAGGCAGGGTGGAGGCGACGCTCGCCTCTTACAACGCCGGGCGCTCGCGCGCCGTCGCGTGGCTGAATTGGGGCGACTTCCGGGAGCCGTCGGAGTTCGTTGAAACGATTCCGTTCACCGAGACTCGCGACTATGTGCAGAGCGTGCTGCGCAATGCGGACGTCTATCGGCGCGTGTATGGCGAGCGAAAGCCAGTGGTTGCGGTGGGCGCGGTGGCGGAACGGCCCACGGCCGCGGTGCGGAGTGCAAAGGCTCCGGCAAAGCGGCGGGCTGCGCCGTAGGCCGCGCTTCGGGCGTCCCTCGAAATCGGCGCTTGGGCTTTCCTGTAAATCGGAGGCCCGCAACAGTAGTACATTGTTCCCATGAGCACAGTGTCGAGCGTGGCCACCAACCGCGCGCGCTTTCGCAGCGAACGCACCAGGGATTTCACGGAATCCGTCATTCGAGAGATGACGCGCCTGGCCGTTGCCAGCAACGCCGTCAACCTTGCGCAGGGCTTCCCGGATTTTCCCGCGCCGCAGATCATCAAGGACGCGGCCGCGCAGGCGATCGCCGACGACATTAACCAATACTCGATTACCTGGGGTTCGAAGCCGTTTCGCGATGCGATCGCGGAGAAATATAAGCGAACCTACGATATCGATATCGATCCGCAGCGCGAGATCACGGTTGTGTGCGGTTCGACCGAGGGCATGATTTCGGCGTTGCTCGCGGTGACCAATCCGGGCGATGAGTTGATTGTGTTCGAGCCTTATTACGAGAATTATGGGCCGGATGCGATGCTGTGTTCGGCGACGCGGCGCTTCGTCAAGCTGCATGCGCCCGACTGGACGTTCGATCGCGAAGAATTGCGCCGGACCTTCCATTCGCGCACGAAGGCGATTATCTTGAATACGCCCAATAATCCCACGGGACGCGTGTTCAATCGAGAAGAGTTGGAATTTATCGGCGGCTTGTGCCGCGAGCATGACGCGCTCGCGATCACGGACGAAATCTACGAGCACATTCTCTACGATGGGCACGAGCACGTGCCGATTCTCCAGATCGACGGCCTGCGCGATCATGCCGTGCTGGTGAACAGCATGAGCAAGACGTACTCCGTAACCGGCTGGCGCGTCGGCTGGGTGCTGGCCTCGCCCGACATCACCGATTCCATCCGTAAGGTTCACGACTTCGTCACCGTCGGCGCCGCGGCTCCTTTGCAACAGGCGGGTGTCACGGCGCTCGCGATGCCGGACAGCTATTACGAAAAGTTGAACCTTGAATACACAGCGAAACGCGATCGTATGCTCGGCATCCTTGAAAATGCGGGTTTCCGCTGCTTCAAGCCGAGCGGCGCGTACTACATCATGACCGACATTTCGGGCTTCGGCTTCGAGAACGACACCGCATTCGTACATCACATGATCAAGACCGCGGGCGTTGCCGCCGTCCCCGGATCCAGCTTTTTCTCGGACCCCAGGGAAGGCTCCCAGTTCGTACGCTTTTGTTTCTGCAAAAAAGATGCGACTCTAGACGAGGCGGAACGGCGTCTTCAAAAATTGAAGATTTAGGTTCGCTGTCGGAAATAGGATGCCTTCGTAGCGCATTCTCAATTTGGACCACCACCGTGGGTGACCCTGCTCGAAGTTTCAGTGCGGGAGGTCTGTATGTTGCAAACGTTTCTGCTGGCTGGACAACTGTCGCGCGAAAGCGGCCAGGGTCCGGCGCTCGATCTCGGTGTCGCGGCCGGCAAGCCGCTGCACCTCACTCTCGGCATCACGCGCATCGTCGCGCAGGAAAGCCTTCAGGTATTGATCTACGCGTCCGCCGATGGAGAAAACTGGGACGACAAGCCCGTGCTCTCACTTCCGAAAAAATCGTACTGCGGCACGTATAACGCGTCGCTCGATTTGCGCGAGCGTCCGGCGGTAAAATATCTGCGCGCCACTTGGCAGATGCAGCGCTGGGATCCGCGGGAGCCCTCGCCGCTGTTCGATTTTTTCATTAAGGCTGAAGAGACGCAGTCCGCCGTGGCGACTGCCTCGGCCTAGGCTCATTGAGATCGGGCCGCAAGTTAGGGTCGGCAACAGAGAGGACGCCGTCGATCGCCAGCGTCCGCGACTCTACTCGATCGTTGACGTACGAAGTTCGTAGCCTGTCCCGATTCTCTCCAGAGTGGTTTCACCCGGTGAATTCGTGGTGCGACTTGTGGTGCGGTATGTCGCCTTGTAAGGCACATGCGGATCGTTAGCAAGCGCGACAGGACTGAGTGTTGCAGGGGTCGCGAGGATAACAAATAGGTAATTGGCTTTCATGTAAAAATCCTTTCTTGGGTTCGCTTCCTGTGCTTGACAGCAAAAGTTGCAGTTCACGAATTGCCCGCCGCACAAATATAGATTTGAGTTAATGGTGCTCTTGGGCAATCGCTGGTGTACAGAGCACGGCGAGGAGCGGCGACAAGCGTA
>JAYVTO010000198.1:0-18373 GCA_043788745.1 Acidobacteriaceae bacterium | reverse complement strand
CCATGCAGATTCTAATTTGACACATGTGGAGGCGCGGGCTCGGTCCTCCAAGGCAACGGAGACTCTCGCTGCGCTATCCGCCGGTCTCTTCGACCAGTTTGTCCACCGCCATCGAATAGATGGCCGGCTTGCCGTGCATGTCGCTCTGGAAAAGAATTCGTTGGCTGTTCGCCGAAAACAGCGGACTCACCGTTGTCGCATCCGCCGTCTTGTGCTCGCACAGCGCCAGTTCGCGTTTGACGCTCCGCACCAGCAGCAACACGTAGGGCTGCGCCTTGCTGCCGCTGGCACCGACGATCACCGTGCCGTCAGCGTTGCGGGCGAAGGAAACGAATTGTGTGGTTTTCGCCACCAGCGAATCTTGATTCGTGTCGGCCACGATCTCGCGAATCTGCCCCGCGCGGTTGCCGTTCTCTGTCGTCGTCAGCGCCGCGTACAAGACGTCGCGTCCATCTTGACTCCACTGCGGCGAGAATAGCTTCGCGCCGTCGAGCGTCTTCAATCTCTGCGTCATCTGCCGGTCGTAGTTTCCGACGAACAACGCGGAATCGCCGCGCCGGTACAGCACGCTCGCGCGTTTCGGGCGCGGCTGCGGGTCGGAGAATGGCTCGGCCGATTCGGCCAGCGTCACCGCATCGCCTTTCATCAAACCCACCAACCGCAAGCGATACTGCGCGGCTTTCTTCTCGACGACGGCCGCATTCAGGTCGTCTTCGGAAACACCCATCTGCAGTGCCTGCCAGCCGTCGTCGAGCCGATACACTTCGCGCGGACGCGTTCCGTTGAGCGGCGCGATCTCCAGCTTCGATCCGTCGAAATAGCCGATGCTGCGTTCGCCGGGCAGTAGCTGAAGAGTCGCGGGAACCAACTCGCTCGTCTCGGTGAGTTGCTTGCTCTGGCCGGTCTTGATGTCCAAGCGGAACGCCTCGAATCGGCCTGTGCGGTTCGACGCATGCACCAGGAATCCGCCCTTCCGCGCGACCGTGCGTCCACAAGGCGCGGGCAGCACCGACGAATGCGCGGGATCCGTCAATCGAATCACCGGCAATTCAGTGAGCGGATCGCTGTACCTCTTGGCCTCGGAGGGAAATGACGCCCCACGAGAGCCGTACGCCGAGGCTGGCGCAAGTGCGGAAGGCAGCAGCAAAGAAGAAAGAAACGTTCTGCGCGTCAAGCGAACCTACTTCGCGGCGGGGTGGCTCGCTTTGTAATGCTCGGCGAGTAGATCCAAGCCGAAGTCACCTTCGACGTCGCGCCAAACGGAGTGAATGTGATTCGCATTGTTCTGTGTGTCATCGTATTCGATGAGAAATGTAGGCGACTGGATGCGATAGTAATGCGGTCCGCCGCGTTCTTCGCTGCCCGCCCAGGCGAACCACAACTGCGCGCCCGCGGCCTTCACCTTGGCGATCCGCGCCTGCGCGATCGATTCCGGAAAGTTGCCGGCGTATTCCGCAACCAGCGCGTCAAACGCCGCGCGCTGTTTCGCGCTGAGCTTCGAAATCGCGAGCCCTACGGGCTTGCCGTTCTTGTTGACGACATCGAGTGAAGCTTTCCGCGAATTGAAAGTGAAGATGTCCTTGGGCGCAACCGGATCCACGATCGCCGCCTTCTTTAGCTCCGGTGTGAGCGAAGCCAGAAAGTCGCGCGCCAGATCCTCTTCGCGGGCTAACGCACGAAGCCCCGTGCGTGGTCCCGTCCGGACTTCGGCGGGGTTCGCTCCATAAAAGTTCGGCGAAGCGATTGCCTTGCCGTTCGTAACCGTGAAGTTGATGCTGATGTGATGCCCTTCGAAGCGATAGCCCCACGTGCCTGTTTCTGTTGGCTCGCCGAAGATGCTGAAGAAGTAGCCTTCGGGGTCGCGGTAGGGTCCGGTCGGCTTGCCTTGCGCATCCACTTCGATCGCTTTTAGAACCTGGTCGAGGCTCATGATCGTGGTGGCTTTGATGTAGCCCTGCTGGCTGAGGCCCGCCGAGAGCAGTCCGTGCGCGAGCAGCTTCTGCGCAGACGTCATGTCGCCAAGCCGGAGGCCTTTGCGTTCCTTCGGGATGAAGTGCCAGTCGAAGCGCTGCTCCTCGCTGAACGCGAACGACACCGTCGCTTTCTGGGCGCCATCGAGCGATGCCAGAAATGCTTTCGCGGACGACGTCATAACGCCCGGAGTGGTCTGTTTTGCGGAGGCCGCGAGATACGAGATCGCGAGCATTAATCCTGCGCCGGCTACTAGAATCGCTCGCTTGTTCTTGGAGTTCACGTCTTGGAGTTTACCAGACGCGCATGGAAGCAGCGCCGGTGGCGTCGCAGTCGCGGAGTTGGCGTGCGCAAGAGGGGCACTTCCGCGGAGCCGAGAATACTGGTATGCTCTTCAAAACCCCTCGTTCGGACCGATGAAGGCCCCCAAATGGGCGAGTTGGAAAGGAAATCCGAATGTTTTACAGATCTTTTTGTCCGGTAGTTCTTGCTGCCGCCTGCGTGCTTGCGCTCTCTTTTTCGCTGCTCGGTCAAGTCACGACGAGCGGGAGTATTCTCGGTGTCGTGAAGGACGCATCCGCCGCCGCAGTGCCCGGCGCGATGATCGCTTGTGTCAGCGAGCAATCGGGAGCGCGGATTGACACCATCACTTCGGAATCTGGAAGCTACACCTGCGCCAACCTCCCGACCGGAACCTATCGCGTTGAAATCGTCGCACCCGGATTCTCGAAGGAAATCGTGACGAAGGTCAAAGTCGACGTCGGGCAGCCCACCAGTCTCGACGTCCGGCTGCAAGTCGGCTCCACCACCGAAGCAATCCAGGTTGAGGCGCAGAGTACGCCCGTCGTCACCTCGACCACCGCGATCTCGACGACCATCGTCGGACGCCAGATCACGGAGCTACCGCTCTCGACGCGCAGCGCACTCGACCTCGCGTTCCTGATGCCGGGCGCGGCCGGCGGCGGCGGCCCGCGTTACTCGTCAATCAACGGCTTGCCAAAAGGCTCACTGAACGTCGCTGTCGACGGCATCAACGTCCAGGACAACCTCTTGAAGAGTTCTTCCGGCGGTGGCTTCTACACCTACATCCAGCCCCGCATCGACGCGGTGGAAGAAGTCACGGTTTCAACCGCCGCCAATTCCGCCAGCTCCGGCGAGGGCGCGGTGCAGATCACGTTCGTCACCAAGCGCGGCACCAATGAATTTCACGGCGGCGTGTTTGAGTACATCCGCAACGATTACTTCAACGCGAACACGTGGTTCAACAATACGAACAAGCAGCCCGTGCAGGTGCTGAAGCTGAATCAGTTTGGCGGAAAGTTCGGCGGTCCAATCATCAGGAATAAGCTGTTTATCTTCGGCGTCTGGGACGACTTCCAACTGCCGAACTCCATCTCGCGTACCCGCACCGTGCTCAAGACCGGCGCGATTGGCGGCGACTTCACCTATCGCGGCACGGATAACGCGACGCGGACAATCAACGTCCTGCAAGTGGCCACTGCCAGCGGATTCCGCGGTACGCCCGATGGGAACATCACGTCGCTGTTGCGCAAAATCGATTCGATTCGCGGCCAGGTGGGCATCACGGCTAACGATCTATTCCGTGACACCATGACGTTCAACAATACGGGATTCCAGCGGCGATTCTTCCCGACGGTCCGCATGGATTACAACCTGAATAGCAAGATGCAGCTCGAAGGGATCTACAACTATCAGGGCTTCCGCAGCTTTCCCGACACGTTGAACGGCTACGACCGAACGTATCCCGGCTTTGAGACACTGAACGGCCGTACCGCCGAAGGCGCGCAGAACTCGAACCGCTATCAGGCGTCCGCCGCCTGGCGCTGGGCCGTCAGCGCGCGCATGAGCAACGAACTTCGCGCCGGGCTCAACGGCGGTCGCGTCGTCTTTGCCGGCGGCCTCGATCAGGGCCTCTATCCGAACAACACGCGCCTCGCGTTCCCGTTAGGCCTAACTTCCCCGCTCAACCTGCCGCGCGATTCGCGCCGCAACACGCCGGCCTTCCAGTTGAACGACACCTTCGGTTGGCAGCGCGGCAAGCATACGCTGAACTTTGGCGTCGGCTTCACGCTGATTCGCGCCTGGGATTCAAGCTTGGGCACCAGCGTACCGTTGGCGTCCACCGGACTCACCGGCACGGACCCCGCCGCCGCGATCTTCAGCGCCGCCAACTTCCCCGGCATCTCGAGCAACGATATCGGCAACGCCCAGGCGCTGTACGCGCTGCTCACCGGACGCCTTTCCGGCGTTTCCGGCGTCGTCAATGTCGACGAAAATACGCTGAAATACGTGCCCTCCGCACCTCTCGTGATCCGCGAGAAGCAACAGCAGATCGGCTTCTTCGCGACCGATAGCTGGCGCCTGTCTTCGACCGTGACCGTCAACCTCGGCCTTCGTTGGGATTTGCAGGGCATTCCGCGGAACACAAACGGAATCTACGCGCAGCCCGATGGCGGATACGCGGGATTGTTCGGCGTTTCCGGCGAGGGCAATTTGTTCAAGCCTGGAACGCTGTCCGGATCGCCGTCCCAGTTTGTCGCCGCCACGCAGGCATGGAATCAAAACTACACAAACTTCGCGCCCAACGTCGGCCTTGCGTGGGCGCCGAATTCCGACAATAAGTTCATCAAAGCGGTCTTCGGAAAGGGCGGCGCGTTCCGCGCCGGATACTCCATCAGCTACAACCGCGAAGGTCTCAGCAATTACCGCGGCGTCGCCGGCTCCAACCCCGGACCGACGGCTTCGGCGGCCCTGGTCGCCGATCGCGAATTCAGGGCGGGTTCGCTTTTCTACGATGGCAAGCTTCCGCCGCTCACCACCTTCCCGGCGAGCTTCGGCTATCCGCTGCCGCTCTCGGCGCTCACCTACACTTCGAATGCGTCGATCAACTGGTACGATCCCAACCTCAGGACGCCGCGCGTCCATAGCTACAGCTTCGGTATGCAGCGTGAAGTCGCCAAGGCTACCGTGCTCGAAGTCCGCTACGTCGGCAACTATGCGCCCAACCTCTGGCGTCAGTTGGACATCAACGAAGCCAACATTTTCGAGAGCGGCTTTTTGAGGGACTTCCAGGGTGCGCTCGGCAACCTCAACGCTTGCCAGGCGAATCTTGCGGCGTGCGGCGGATCTCTGCGCTTCGACAACCGCGGATTGGCGGGCCAAGTCGCGACGCCGATCCTCAGCGCTGCCTTCTCGGGCCTCGGCGCGGGTTCCGGCTTCGCCAGCAGCACCTTCATCACCAACCTCCAGCAAGGGACCGCGGGAAGCATGGCGAACACGCTCGCGACGTCGGCCACCTTCATGCCCAACATCATCAGGGGCGGCTTCCCGGCGAATCTGTTCCTCGCAAATCCGGGTGCCGCGGGTGGCGGCGCGTTCCTGCTCAGGAACGGCGCATTCTCGAGCTACAACTCGCTCCAGATAGAATTGCGCCGCCGCTTCCAGTCTGGGCTGCTGCTCAACGCCAGCTACGTCTGGTCGAAGGGCCTCACCGACGCGTACGCGGATAGCGCCAGTTCGTTCCTGCAACCCATCTCGCAGCGCGACTACGGTTTGAACAAGGGTCTGTCGCCCTATGACATCCGCCACGCGTTCAAGTTCAACTTCCTGTATGAACTTCCCTTCGGAATGAACAAACGCTTCCTCTCGTCGAGCAACGGCATCATCCGCCGCGCGGTTGGCGGCTGGCAGGTCAACGGAATCGGCCGCATTCAGTCCGGTCAGCCGTTCCGCTTGCTCGGTGGCCGCGGCACCTTTAATCAATACGACGCCGGCGTCATTCCCTTCGTCGACCGCGGAACGCTGCAGGATCTGGTCGGCGTCACCAAGACGCCCTCCGGCCTGGTCTACTTCATGGATCCGGCGCGGATCGTCGGAGCGGACGGACGCTCGAACACATCCGTGCTTGCGCCCGCCGGAACCGCCGGACAGCTTGGCTACAACGTATTCCTCTACGGACTGCCGCTGGTCCGCATCGACGCCACGCTCGCCAAGAAGACCAACATCACCGAGCGCGTGAATTTCGAAATGCGCGCCGAAGTGCTGAATGTCATCAATACGGTGAACTTCATGGTCGGCAGTCCGACATCGGCGACCGCGACCGCCACCGTCACGGGCACCACCTTCGGACGCACGACGAACTACTATCAGGATTTCAACGGCAGCCAGGATCCGGGCGGCCGCGTGATCCAGTTGGTGTTCCGCATCAACTTCTAGCCGGATCGCCTGAGTCGACACCTGCGGTGCGGCCGAGAGGCCGCGCCCTTTTTTGTATTTCAACGCTGGCAAAAGCAGATGCTGCGTCGCCAGATCGTTGTGAGTGAGGCGAGCCCTTTCCAGTCCGGCCCGACGCTCATCGCCGCAGACAATAGGGCAGAACATGAAGCCAGCTTTAGATCCCGATCAACAGGCCCGCAATCAAGTGCCGCCGGAGCGATTGCACCCGCTAGAGGCTGATTGCGGCCGCGATGTTTGGCGTCGCGCGTATTGCACAGCCCTTCGATGTCGACGACCGTGTCCGGATCGGGACCGCCGTTTTCCTTGCCCTCACCGGAATCTGTTTCGTGGTTCTCGGCTGGGCTGCATTTCGCCGGGCCAAAACCACCATGGATCCCTTGCATCCGGCGTTGGCCTCGGCGCTGGTGACAAACGGCATCTACCGCGTCACACGGAATCCGATGTACGTCGGACTCACCGCGGTTCTGCTTGGGTGGGCTGTGTTTCTGGCCGTTCCATGGACGCTGCTTGGGCCCGTCGCGTTCGTGCTGTTCATCACGCGCTTTCAGATCATTCCCGAAGAACGCATGATCCGCTCGACGTTCGGCCGCGAGTATGACGAATTCCGCGCACGCGTCCGCAGGTGGCTGTAAGAAGGCTTTCGTTTCTCCCGCTGAAACGCGCCGAGGTGCGAATCGAGATCGAGCTTATTACGCAGCGCGTCCGCTCCGGTGAATCCTTCAGAGACGGGAGACTGGTCGAGAACGCTGAGTTTCATGCCAAAGGAAGAAAACAGGCATCGCGGGAACCGGGGTCAACGCTTCACGAGTTCGACGCGCCGATTCTTGGCGCGACCCTCTTCGGTGGCATTGTCTTCGACGGGCTTGGTGTCGCCAAGGCCCACCGCCGTCACACGGGCCCGATTCACCTCGTGGCTGGCGAGCCAGGCCACCACCGCGTCGGCGCGCTTCTGCGAAAGCGCCAGATTCGCACTCTTTTGCCCGACGTTGTCCGTATGCCCTTCGACCGTAAGCTTCCACTCGGGCTGATTTTTCAACAGCGCCGCAATCTCGCCGAGAGCTTTGTCCGATTCCGGCCTGATCGCCGCCGAATTCGTTGCGAAGGTGATGCCGTATAGAGCCATCCGGCCCGACGTCTCAAGCTCGCTTTTGATGGCGTCGGCGGTCGCCTCCATTTCCTGCTTCATCGCGCTGACAGCCACCGCCTTGAACGCATAGAAGGTGATGGCATTATTGTCGCCGCCAACGTAGGAGAACACTTGCACCCACTGATTGGCCTTGCGCAGCGTTACCGAGAGAAATCCGTTTTCTTCTTTGCCGTTATGGATCGACTGAAATCCGGCTCTCTGCAAGGCAGCGGCGGAATTGCGTACAATTTGCAGCGGAGAGGTCTTCCCGCTGCATTCGTAGGTAACGATCTCCACGGCGCCCTCAAGCGTCAAAACGGAATCGTTCTCTTCCTTATGCGGACCATTTCGAATCGCCGCCTGATCGAAGTCCTTGCTTTCGCAGGATGCGATGAAGCAGCCGGGCAGCCTGGTCAGCAGCTTCGAATCCTTGCAGCCCTGCACGTCCTCGGTGCTTTGCGCCGCAAGCGCCGATGAGAACACAAGAAGGGTAGCCCCGAACAGTGCGATTCGCAGAAACATGTCGGGAGCATAGCAGATCAAGCCACCGGCGCACTTCAACAGCCGGACCGAAGTCCCAAACAATCGAGTCAAATGACGGTTGACACGGTTTTCTTGTGGAGACGGTTTTCTTGCGGTGGATTTCTCGCCCGCCGCCGGGCGGAGCACCTTGTCCGCAGGACGCCGGAACGATCACTGCCGCGGATCTTCTAACGCTTGCTGGATCTCCTTCTTCCAGGTCTCCTGGCCCAACCTCCACGCATCCGCCAAGCACTGGATCTCCGGCGCCGACAGCTTCCACGAGAGCGGCGGTGCGCAATCCGGACGCGGGGGGGTGAACTGGATCTCGACTTTCCTGAAATTGCCGTACGTCTCCTGCATCAATCCGAACTCGATCTTCGCGCGAATCCGCTGCGCCGACGTGCGCATCGAAAACAGCGTCTTCACCGGCGCAATCAACTGAAATGCCCAGGACCGGTCGTTGAGCTCCGTTTGGCCCTCCCGCAGCGAGATAATCTGAATCATGACCACCCGCGGCGTGTGCGTCCCGTTGCGCTTGGCCTCGCGCAACCACTCCAACGCCGAAGCGATACCGTAGTTGTCGTAATACCCCCCGTCGGCCAGGTGCTCCGACAGGTTTCCCTTGCCGACGTCCGCGCGCGACACCGGGCTCACGAACGGGAACGACGCCGAAAGCCGCGCCGCGGTCGCAACCTCCGTATCGTGTTTCAGCGATAGATTGTCGATCTCACCCTTCGCGCCGAGGTCAGCGGTTGAGAACACTACCGGCCCGCCGCTTTCGACGCCAGTCGAATTGAAGATAATCGCCGGAAGGCCCTGGCCTATCGGCTCCACCCATTTGGAAAGCATCACGCCATCCAGCCCCGACGACTGCGCAATCGCGAAATCGAGCGCCCTGCCCCGGTCGTCGGTCGAAGCTCCGCGCCACGGCATCAGCGGCGTCCAGAAATCGTAGTGGAAAATGCCCAAGGCCACCGCATCGAGCGACGGCTTGATCGCGCCCCGAATCACTCGTTCGGGATTGAACGGCGTTCCAGCGATGCCCCGCCGCCGTTCGCCCAAATAGTTCATCGCGCCCACGGAACCGCCGGAAACCGAGCTGATCACCCGCAGATGTTGAGCAAAGCTCGGCATCTGCGCCGTCAGGTTCGCCAGCACATGCGCGGTCCACCCCGCCGCTTGAATGCCACCGCCGGCCGCCGCCACCAGAATCACCGGCTCATCGCTCGATAACGCCGGTCTCGCCAGCGCAGCCCGCGGCGCTGCCTTCACCGCATACACATGCTCCCCCGAATTCAACAGATCGCCCGCCAGGACAAATGCGATCAACGGAATCAGCAGCGGAATCCGAAACCGGTCGAGAAAGAAGGTCACGCCCGTTAATGCAAGGCACGCGAACGACAACATCAGAAAGACATAGTAGAGTGCCGGCAGGGCAACAATGTTTTCGCGTTCCTTCCCGAAGCTCATCAATGCGTCCAGCAGAAATGGGAGCGAGGCAAACAGCGTGTTCCGTATGTGCATCGGAAGCAGCATCATTCGGGCGGCCCCTTGAGGCTGCGCACTCGAACCATCCTGTGCCGGATCCAGGTAGCCCAGCTTCAACTCCTCGACCACACGCCTCTCGATCGCAACGAGGATGCGTTGGGCGATGCCGCCTGGGAACAACCGAACCAGCGCATTCCAGATCGTCCTGCTCAGAGCCACAACAAAGCTGCTGAGGGCCCGGGAAACGTCGTCGGCCACGAAAAACGCGACGACGACGCTCAGCAGGGCCGCACCCAATCCTAGGAACGCCCGCGCACTGTCAGACGTGAAGAAAAGGGTGAGTGCACAGAGAAGCGCCGGTAACGAAATGAAAAAGAGTTGCGGAACGTCCCGACCAGGCTGGAGATCGGCAACGGACAAGCCGGGAACCTCTCGCACCATGCGTTGCTTACGTTGTGGGCTTCGATTGGGCACGTCATCGCCCGCATTCACATCGGTTGCCTTCTCCTCCCCGCATTCCCCATCAAACCGGATCCCGCCGTACGCCAGTGTCGTCTGCCCCGACGCATAGGCAAGGTACAGGACGATCAGCGAACCGAAGCACACCCAGAACGAGTCCCAGCCCTCCGGTGCGTAATACAGATTTCGTAGTATCCCGCTCGTCCCGGGAAGCACCGCAAGAAGGTTAATCCCCAGCACGGTGATTGCCGTAAGCGCAGGAACGCGCGCGTAGTACAAGTACCGCACGTTTCCCCTGGTCAGGATAAGAATCCCGCCCAGGACGTAAACCGAATAGCACAACGTGAGCGCAATGAGAATGCCACCAATCATCGGTTCATTATGCAGGAAGAGTGATAGAACGCAACCAGAAGAGATAGGACGCTTGCGTCCCTGCTCAGGTTCGCCGCGCCGGGCCGCTTGCTGCCTGCTAACATTCTTTTCATCAATAACTTACGGACAGATGACACCCGCATCGCGCCGGAGTCTCTCCGGCAGGCGAACCTTGGTTCACACCGCTAAGAAACCCGTAAGTATTGATTCTGAGAGGGATACCTAAGTCTTACTTCTGTCCGCGCTCCCGTTCGTGGTACAACCGCATTAGAATGAAGCACACCGCTCAATCAGCCAAGCGGAGCCGAAAGCTTTCGGACCGAAACCGGATTCAGACTCTGGCTTCGTTTCGCACAACCATCCTCATGGCTTCGTTTTGTACTTTCGCCGGTTGCGCCCATCGCTACCGGGCCGAAGGAATCGTCATCGGAGCCAATCCGACAGCCAGCGAGGTCACCATCTCCCATCGAGAGATCGTGAAGCGCGGCAAGACGTATATGCCCGCGATGGCGATGCCGTTCCGGCTTCGTTCCGCAGACACTAAAGCCCTTTACAGCAATCAGATACCGCCTCTCGGATCGCGAGTTGGCTTCGTTTTGCACGTGACTGGCGGAGCCTCCTGGATCGACCACTTGGAGATCCAAAAGGCCGGTAACCCCGGCTTCACCGTTCCCAAATCGACGAACCGGGTCGCCATCGGCGGCCTTGTCCCTGACTTCGCTTTGCCGGATCATCGAGCCAACACAACGCGCCTCTCAGACCTCAAAGGTCGCGTGGTCGCTATAAACTTCATTTATACACGCTGCCCGCTCCCCAACGTCTGCCCGCGCCTCGCCGCACACTTCGGCTACGTCGCCCGCCAGTTGGCCGGCCATCCGCTGACTCTGCTCTCCATCACGCTCGACCCCCTGTACGACACACCCGAAGTGCTGGCCGGATACGCCTCGAAGTTCGATGCTCTGCAAGCCGACTGGCGCTTCCTATCGGGCACCGAAGCGGCGATCCACGAGACGGGCGGCCTCTTCGGCATCGTCTTCTTTCCCGACGAAGGCGCCATCACCCACACCTCGGCGACGGCCATCATCGGACGCGATGGCCGCTTGCAAGCAATCCTCGAAGGCTCCTCTTACACCGCCAAGCAACTGCGGGACGCCGTGGAAGCTGCCCTCCGGTGAAACTTAGGCCTCGAATTTCGGCGCGTGGCACGTTACAATTTCAACTATGATCGCCAGACTTCTTATCAGCGTCAGCCTCGTGGCCTCCATTTGCTTGGGCCAATCGCCGAAGCAAGCCCCCGACATGTGCGCCCCGCCGCCCTCCGGCACCGCGCCTGCGCTACCCGCGAAGATCCTGGAGGGGCAGGGAACGGAATGGATCAAGTTCCCCATCACGACGTCGAGCCCGGAGGCGCAGAAGTTTTTTCTGCAAGGCGTCGCGCAGATGCACTCGTTCTGGGCGATCGAAGCGGAGCGCAGCTTCCGCCAGGCTTCGGCCCTCGACCCCGCCGCACCGATGCCCTGGTGGGGCATCGCGATGGCTGCCGCCGGCGACTACCGCCCGCGCTTCCAGCTCGAAGACATGAGCCGTCCGCCAGGCGCCGTCAGCGCGCGCGTGGTGCAGGCCGCAAAGAAAGCCCAGGAATTCGCGGAGGTTGCCGGTAAGGCAACCGATCTCGAAAAGATGTACATCGCGAGCATCGTCGGACGCCGCACCGCCGAACCCGGCAAGCAGGATGCCGCCTACGTCGACGGCCTGCGCGCCATCGCCGCCAAGTATCCCAACGAAGTCGAAGCGCAGAGCTACCTCGCCCTCCACCTGATGCGCGGCTTTGAGACGCCGGCCAAGTCAGCGCGTGCAGGTTCTACCGAAGCCTCAACACTGCTCCGCAAGCTCGCCGCCGACTTCCCCGATCATCCCGGAGTGCACCACTACATCATCCACGGCTTCGAAGGTTCCACGTACGCGAAGGAGGCCTGGCCGAGTTGCAAGCGCTACGCGGAACTGGTGACGAACATTCCGCACGCTTTGCACATGCCGGGTCACATCTACGCGCAGACCGGCCGTTGGGCCGACGCCGTGAAGAGCTTCGAAGACGCTGCCATCAACGAGCGCAAGTGGATCGCCTCGGACCGCCTTTACGGTACGGGCCATCATGGCCACAACGTGCATTTCGAGGCGATGGCGCAATCGTTCAGCGGCGACTTCGCCGGCGCGAAAGCCTCCGCCGCGCACCTGCTGACCTACACCGAGAACCCGCGCGAAGCAGGGCAGGTTGACATGTTCTATTCGGCCTATCGACAAGGCTGGTTCGCAATGCTGCGCGCGCTTGTGCAGCATGATTCGTGGGACCTGATTCTCGACGGCAAGACGTTGCCTGAATACAACCGCCCGCGCGAAATGGCTTGGCGGCACTGGGCCCGCTCGCTCGCCTACCTCGCCGAGAAGAGTGTCGAGCATGCGCAGGAAGAAGCGAAGAAGCTGGATTCCGCCCTCGAAAAGTACAAGAACGACGTCAAGCTCGATCCGCCGCCGGAACTGCTGATCGCCCGGCAGGAACTCGAAGGCCAGTTCCAGATCGCGGCTGGAAAGTGGAAGCAAGGCTGGAACACGCTGAAGAAGGCGTCCGACAAAGAGCGCGCCCTGCGCTATTCCGAGCCGCCCCGTTATCCGCGCCCAGTCGCTGAAGCAGCCGGAGAACTGGCAATCAAGCACGGCAAGTACGCCGACGCCGAGAAGATGTTCCAGGTCGCGTTGGTGCAGTACGAAGACAACAAGGTCGCGCTGACAGGCATCGCGGAAGCAAAGAAGAAAGGCGCGCCAGTGCCGGCAACCGGCGCAGCCGGCGGTCGCGAGTAAATCGGGTCGGGTGGTATGCCGCAGCCGAAATTATCGGAAGGGATCCCGAAATCCTCGGAGGCCCTCCCGTGTTCCGAGGTCACGAGTGCCGTTTCAGGCCCTGCTCGACTACCTCGAAGGCGGCGACACGATCGATGAGTTCTTGGACGACTTTCCTACTGTCTCGCGCGATGCGGCGATTGCTGCCCTTGAACTTGCCCAGTCGGTTCTTGCGCGTCTCGAGACAACTTCGGCAGCGCTGGCTTTCTGTTGCCGTGACCGTCGGGTGCCAGAGGCCTTTGCCGCTGTCCTCGGGTCGGACCTCGGTTGGACCTGGTCGTCCGACCTACTGGCTTGATAAATGCTCCGGTGCGTGTCCATACTTTGAATCATGAGAACACTTCTGTTGGCGCTGGTTTGCGCCTGGGCGCTGGCAGCCGCATCCGCGGGAATCACCCCGGATGAATACAAGGCCCGGCGAGCGAACTTACGCAAGACGCTCGATGGCGTTGTGGTTTTGCTTGGCGAAAGGGATGAAGCGCTGAGTGGATTTGTACAAGAGCAGAACTTCGAGTACCTCACCGGGTTTCTGGAACCGGGTGGCGCGTTGTTGCTGACTCCGACTGAGGAGGTGCTGTTCGTGCAGCCCCGGAATCCGCGGCAGGAAACGTTTTATGGAAAGCATGTGAATCCGGAGGACAAGGACGCGAAGGCGGTGACGGGGTTCGATACGGTCGCTGCCCATCACACGTTGCCGGCGCGATTCTTTCGTGCGAGCGAAGGGTATCACAAATACTATTTGCTGAAGACTGGCGAGGACGGCAAGGCGCTTGCGCCGCGCGAGCATGACCGCCTGCGGGCGTTTGTGCCGTTTCATGAAGAGTTGGACGCGTCGCGGATTATCGCGAAACTGCGCATGACGAAGTCGCCGGCGGAGCTCGAACTGCTGCAGAGATCGACGGATGCGTCGATGGCGGCGCATCGCGAGTCGTGGCGGAAGATGCGTCCGGGCATTCCCGAGTACGAGATTCAGGCGGCGATGGCGAAGGTGTGGAGCGACATGGGCTGCGCGCGCGCGGCGTATGCTCCGATTGTGGGGAGCGGTCCGAACTCGGTGGTGCTGCACTACAACACGAACCGGCGAAAGATGGATGCGGGCGAGGTTGTTGTGATCGACGTCGCGGCGCAGTGCTCGTCGTATGCTTCAGACATTACGAGGACGGTTCCGGTGAATGGCAAGTTCACGGACCGGCAGCGCGAGATTTATGACATCGTGCTCGGCGCGCAGAACGCCGCCATCGCGGCGGCGAAGCCCGGCGTAAAGATGATGGAGCTGCAGAAGATCGCCAAGGACTACATGGACGCGCACGGCAAGGACAAAAAGGGCGAGGGCCTGAGCAAATACTTCGTCCACGGGCTTGGGCATCACGTGGGGCTTGAGGTACACGATTCGTCGGAGCGCGATGCAGCGCTGGCAGAGGGCCATGTGGTGACGATCGAGCCGGGAATCTACATTCCGGAGGAAGGGATCGGCGTGCGGATTGAGGACGTGATCGTCATTACGAAGGACGGTTCGCGGTTGATGACGGCGGCGCTGCCGCGCGAGGCGAAGGACATCGAGAAGCTGATTGGCAAGTAGCGGCCCAATCCGCGGCGCTCTGCGGGGACGCCATCTGCTTGGCTACGGCGGCGTGATTGCGGCGTGTTTCGTCGTCGGTACGTTCGCGGGCTGGGTGGGTTCGTCGGTGGACAACTACGCCTACGACGAGTTGTTCCGGCGGTTCGAGCATTCGCGGGGGGAGCCGCATTCGGTGGTCCTGGGGATCGACGACGCGACGTTTCGCGACAACGGCGGGGTCGGCGGATTGCGCTCGATGACGGCGATGGCGCTCGAGATGCTGGCCGGGGCGCAGGCGAAGGTGATCGGGGTCGACGTGATTCTCGCGGACAAGAGCGAAGACGAGGCTCGCGACGCGCGCATTGAGAAGGCGCTGGCGGCGTTGAGGGCGGTGGTGTTGCCCTGCGATGTCGACAAGGCTAGCTGGGAAGATCCGTTGCCGCGCTTTCAAGAGAAGGCGACGGCGATCGGCCACGTGCATCCGGACGACTTGCGGCAGGACGGCGTGAATCGGACTCTGCCGCTGGAGATCACGCGGGGCAAAGTCCGGCGTTGGGCGTTGGCGCTCGAAGTCTTCCGGCTGTGGCAACAAGCGCCGATTCTGGAATCGCCGGATGATTTGGAGATCGGCGGCGTGACGATTCCAGCACCACGTTCGGCGCGGCGTGCGCTGCTGATCCGGTATTTGCCGCAAGGCATTCCAGTAATTTCGTTGCGTGCGTTGAAAGAGAATCCGGCGTTGCTGCGGAACATGCGGGGCAAGGCGGTGTTCGTTGGCGTGACGTCGCAGACGGCGGCGCGCGATCGCGTGATTAGTCCATTCGGCGATTTGACCGGCGTCGAGGTGCACGCGCATGCGTTTGAGACGATGCTGGGCGGACAGTTTCTGGTGCCGATGTCGAACTTGGCGCAGTTGGGCGCGGGGCTCTTGTTCGCGATGTTAGTGGGCGTTGTGTTCGCATTCCGGTCGGGCTGGCAGGCGTGGGCACTGGCGGTGCTGTTGCTGGCAGCGGCACATGCACTGCCTGTTCTGATGTTTCAGAATGGCGTCGTTTCGCCGTACATTGCGCCGGTTGCGGCGGCCTGGCTCACGGTGATGGGCGCGGCGAGCTATCAATACTTCGTGGTTCGGCGACAGTTGCTGCGGTCGGAGGCGGATAAGAGCCGTTATCAGGAAGCCATCCACTTTGTCGCGCACGAGATGCGGTCGCCCTTGACCGCGATCCAGGGGTCGAGTGAACTGATGTCGCGCTACAACATGGGCGACGACAAGCGCAAGCAAATGGCCGAGATGATCAACAGCGAGTCGAAGCGCCTGGCGCGGATGATCCAGACGTTTCTCGATGTCGAGCGGCTGAGCGAAGGCGAGATGGATTTGAAGCGCGAGCCGTTTGAGATGGGCACGCTGATCCGCACGTGCATGGAGCGCGCGCGTCCGTTGGCGGAACGCAAGCAGATTCTGTTTCATTACGAGGAGCCCGTTGACGCGACGCTCGAAGGCGATCGCGAGTTGATGGAGTATGCGTTCTACAATTTGTTGACGAATGCGGTGAAGTACTCGCCGCCCGAGACGAATGTGTTTATCGAAGGGCGCCTCGCCGGGGCGGAGTTGCGCTTGTCCGTGCGCGACGAAGGCATCGGGATGGACGCCAAAGAACTGCGCCAGATTTTTACGAAGTTCTATCGCACGAAGAAAGCGGAGGCGTCGGGCGAGGCGGGCACGGGAATCGGATTATCGATCGTCGATCAGATTGTCCGCAACCACGGCGGCAAGATGGACGTTGAGAGCGAACCTGGAGTTGGTTCTTGTTTTACTATGATATTGACGAGACGAACGGCAGACGAAGGCAAACCCGCGCGGCCATCGTCGACTGCAAGCCGTTCGTCGTAATTCGCCTTTACCTTTATGTCTCTCATTTTAGTCGTCGAAGACGATAATTCTGTACGTTCGACGATCATGACGTTTCTGGAACTCGAAGGCTATGAAGTCGAGGCCGTTTCCTCGACGCGGGAGGCGCTGGTGCGCCTGGGGGCCAAATCGTATCCGATCATCCTTTCCGATATCTATCTCGACGAGAAGACCGGTCTCGATGTATTGCGCGCGGCGAAGGAGAACAATCCGGCGTGCGTGGTGATTCTGATGACCGGGCGGGGCAGCATGGAAACGGTGATGCAGGCGACCCAGAACGGCGCGTTCGACTATGTCGCGAAGCCGTTTGCGCTCGACCGTTTGCTTGAAACCATCCAACGTGCCGAAGCCTCGCTGACGCCATCTTTAGAGGCCGAGGTCGACGACATCGACGATCTGCCGCCGACTGAGATGATCGGCTCGTCGTCGCGGATGGTCGACATTTATAAGACCGTTTCTAAAGTGGCCCCGACGGACGCGACCGTGTTAATCGAGGGTGAAACGGGAACCGGCAAGGAACTGATCGCGCGGATGATTCATCAGAATTCGGCGCGGTCGACGGCGGTGTTTGTGCCGGTGGATTGCGGCGCGATTGCTCCGGCGCTGCTTGAAAGCGAACTGTTCGGCGCGATGCGCGGCGCGTTTACCGGCGCCGATCGCGATCGCGTCGGTGTTTTTGAATCGGCGAATGGCGGCACCGTTTTCCTCGATGAGATCGGCGACATCGAGCACGGCTTTCAATTGAAGCTGCTGCGCTTCTTGCAGGAGCGCGAAGTGCGTCCGCTGGGTTCATCGAAGTCGAAGAAGATCGACGTGCGCGTGATCGCGGCGACGAACCGCGACATGCAAAAGATGGTGGACGATGGCAAGTTCCGTGAGGATCTGTGGTTCCGCCTGAACGTGGTTCGGGTCCTGCTACCGCCGCTCTGCGAGCGCACGGGCGATGTTCCGCTGCTGGCAAACTTCTTCCTCAGGCGCTACAACGCGCGCTACGGCCTGGATACGCGCCTGCTCGAAACCGGATTGCGCGCTCTCACCGATTACAGTTGGCCGGGCAACGTCCGGCAACTGCAGCACCTGATGGAGCGGATGACGATTCTCGCGCCGAGCTATCGGATCGACGAGGCGGCGGTCCGGGAAGCGATCGAAATGACCGAGCCGCGCGAAACGGCGAGCGATTCGCTCGCCGACACGGAATCGGAGCAGATCCGTCGCGTGATGGCGGCCACGGCAGGCAACAAGAGCCGTGCAGCGAAGATTCTCGGGATCGAACGAAAGACGTTATATCGCAAGCTGGAGCGGATGGGGCTGTAAAGCCTATCCCCTTCGTTCGGACGTTTAGGTCCAGTCAACCGTACTTTGCGACGCCAGGTATTGCTTTGCGACCGCAAACGCGACTTCGGGTTCGCGATTCGGTCTCGCGATACTCTGGCGGTTTTCCGACGTCTCGTTCGCTTGGTTTCCGTGATCGGCGTTTCTCAGGAGTAACCTGCCCGAGGGCGACAATTTTCTGTGTAGGGCGGTTGTCGTCTAAGTGAATTGTTTCCGGATGGCCGACGACAGGCTCGGAACTCTGGGAAAATACGGCCAAATTGTGCTTCAGTGAGCGCGGCGGCTAGAGCCCCGGGTGTCAACCCGGGGACTTGGCACATCCCCGCCGTGACCGGCGGGGCTAGGGCGAAAGGAGCGGTCGCGCCGCAGGTTAGTACGCGCGACCTTACGGTCGCGCCTCGTGGGGATCCAGTACGCGCGACCTTGCGGTCGCGCCGCAGGTTAGTACGCGCGACCTTACGGTCGCGCCTCGTGGGGATCCAGT
>JAYVTO010000197.1:0-9316 GCA_043788745.1 Acidobacteriaceae bacterium | reverse complement strand
GGCGCTCGATGGGGCTGCGGCCCGGCGTCTGCGCGACGAGGGGGCAGATTGCGAGAACGATGGAAAGGAATTGGCGCACACCCATAGTGTACGGGGGATTGGGAAGCGAGCGGGTTCGTCTGTTAGTTCCTGGCCGCAGGTATGTCGTGCAGCTTTGCCGGAGGCATTTCGTACAACTTTGCCGGAGGCATTTCGTACAAATAGATGCGATGGCCATGCGGATCGGACACGTCGACCTTCGAAGGCTTCCAGCCGGGGATCGCATAGTCGAAAGAAACAACCCGCGCGCCAGGCTTCAGAAACTTTTCGAGCCGCGGCCGCAGCTTCTCATTGGCGTGCGTGATCAGGTAGACGACCACTGCGTCGGCGGAGGAGAGATCGGTCTCGAACAAGTCTCCCCGAACGGCTTTTGCGTTCGCTTGGAGGCCTAATTGTTCGATGCGGCGGTTCGTCGAAGCTACAAGTTTATCGGAGATCTCGACGCCCACCGCCTTCACTTGATACTTCTGGGCGGCCGAGATGAGGACGCGCCCGTCTCCGGAACCCAAGTCGAAAAGCGTCTCGCCCGGCTTCAGATGCGCCATTTCGAGCATGCGGTCGACGGCGGTCTGCGGGGACGGCACGTAGGGAGCCATCCGGTTCGCCAGCCTGGATCCTTGCTCCGGCGGCGGCCCCTGTGCGAACGCGGGCAGTGAGGCGAGGGTTGCCAGCGTAAAAATAAAGAGCCAATTGCGCATATGGGACGGAGACTATTGGGCGCCTGCCGCACTTCCGGCGACGTCTTTTCCTTGCTTGGATTTTACTATACGGCCCACCATCTCGGTGATCGCAAACCAGAGATCGCGAGGGCGGCTGATGGTGTACTCGGTTCCTTTGAAGAAGCGTACTGCGTGGCCAATGGAGTCTCGCCACGGAGTTGCTTGCGGATTCAAGTTGTAGTTCATGTAGAAAACCGGGTAATCAATATCGGAGAACTGCTTCAGCGTGCCTTGCGAAATGTTTTCGTCGAGCAGGGCCTTCGGACCCGCGAACACCAGCGCATCGGGGTGATCGTCCCCCGTCATTTCATTCGTGATTAGGCTGGTCAGAAATTCCGTATCGCCATGCTTCTGGTTTAACTTACGTGCGTCGACCGTTCCAGGTTTCGCTTCTTGCAGGGCTTCCCCCAAAGCAGGGAAGTCGATTCGATCGGCGCTCATCTGGCGGTAGAGCACCTTTTGCTCATGCATGCTGAATGCGACGAGGGAAAATTTCCCGATTCGCGGATCCCGATAGATGCCGCGCAGGATCGAAACCAACGCCGAAGTATCGATCGGACGCATGGCCGCCATACGGGGATTCTGTGGCGCGTAGTTCAACAAAACTTTGACGCTTAGCGGCTGCTGCTGGCGGATGCGGGCCACCGGAGGATCTTCGCTAAAGCTCTCTGGTTCAACGCCTTGGACTCTGCCGGCCGTGATCGCAAGCTGCATGTTGCGGTCTTTGTTGGGCAGCGTAGCGTCCACATCCCAATAGGAGGAGCAAACCCGTTCCGTGCGGTCGCGCATCAGCCAGTCGACGTGGTAGCCGCCTTCGCCGACGTCGAAAAAGCCTTGGAGCGTCGCTTCGCCGCGAGCGTCTTCTTCAATTGCGGGCACGCGAATCCGCTGCACGAAATAGGAAGGCTGATCTTTATGGTCGTCGGGAACGACGCGGAACAAGATGGTTAGGAGGTTTTCGCCGCCTGCCAAGTCCCGGAGCGGCACCGCAACGTCGTAGCCGGCATGAAAACGCAAATCGAAGCCAACTTGCGCGTTCTTTGCCGGGGTCACTTTGCAGGGAAGATCGTTGCGAACGTCGCCCGCCTCGAGCACAGCCATGTCGCTGTTGATCATGCGCACCCCGGCCGCCGGACCCATCGGTAGCTGTGCTCTCGCCGTTACCGCGTTAAGAACAAGTGCAAATAGCGTGAATCCACAGAGGCGCAACATTCTCTGGACCCGACCTTTCCTGTTTGGCTGGGGTCACTTTTACCCCAACCTCTCTCTTCTAAGATCGGAAGAAAGGGTATTCCGTATTATGGATCAAATCCAGAAATCTGCAATACCTCTTTAGGATTGGTCTGTAACCAGCAGTAACCAGCCGAGGATGGCAACGATAAGGCGGAAGCAGTGGGCGGGACGAAACTCGTCCGACCCATTCCGATTCGGACCGGAAAATTCGCGTGGTTCATGTCTCCGGACAGCAATCAGGTTGGGTTGATGATGGAAAAAGCGGGTTGAACGTGATATCATGAAGGGACCGACGCAACATTCGGGGACGTAGCTCAGTTGGTTAGAGCGCCGGCCTGTCACGTCGGAGGTCGCGGGTTCGAGCCCCGTCGTCCCCGCCACTCCTCTTCCGATCTCTCTCCATTCCGCACCGTCGGCCTTTGGTATTTTCGTCCTGAGGCGCGACTCCGCCGGGGCACTCATGTCCAATCGGCGGATTTGCGGTCAGCGCCGCGTGAGCGCAGCCACGATGTCGGCACCTCCGAAACGCGGCAATCCGCCACCCCGCCAAAATTGAACTGTCCCCCCCCCTTTGACACCGGGGCCTGAACCACATAGACTCAGCGAGCCATTTCAGATGGACTGGGAGATCTTTGATGACTAGGACATATCTTGCCGTTGCTGTTCTTTGCTTGCTGCCAGGCGCCGCTACGTTGTTCGGCCAGAACGCGAGTGTTTCGGGTACGGTTACGGATCCTTCAGGCGCGCCCGTAGCGGGCGTCGTGCTGAAGGCGACGAATAGCGAGACGAGCGCGGTATCCGCGACTGCGTCAACCAGCTCTGGAGTGTACGGCATGCCGGTGCTGCCTCCGGGAACCTACCGCTTCACAGCGGAACATCCGGGTTTTCGCAAGAGCGTAATCGCAAACGTGATTCTCGAACTTGGTTCGCAGTTGACGGTGAACGTTGCGCTTGAACTCGGGCAGACGACCGAGACGGTTGAAGTGCAGGCGACGGCCACGGAAGTAAACGCCACGAGCGCAACGATCGGCGACGTCGTGAATGGGAAGAAGCTGCAGGACCTTCCGCTGACGGGCCGTAGCGCATACGGCCTATTGACGACGCAGCCTGGTGTTATCAGCGGCACCAACTTCATTCTCAACGGCAATCAGGGCAACTCCGTAAACTTCACGATGGACGGGATCAACGCGCAGAACAATCTGTTGACGGGCTCGTTTTTTCTGTACACCAACGTCGTCAGCGTGGATCGTGCGGAAGAGTTTCGCGTGGTGACGTCGCCGGCCGACGCCGAATTCGGGCGCGGCGCGGGGCAGGTGCAGTTGGTCACGCGCAGCGGATCGAATGCCTTCCACGGCAGCGCGTTCTTCGAGCATCGAAACACGGCGCTCAACGGGAACAATTTCTTCAATAATCTGCAGGGAACGAATCTCCGGACGGGAGAGCCAAACGTCGGGCGGCCGATCCTGATCCAAAACAACTACGGGATCCGGTTGGGCGGATACGTCAAAAAGAACAAGACCTTTTTCAACGGCATCTGGGATCCGTACAAGCAGCGGCAGAGTCCGACGTTTACCGCGACGGTACCCACGGCTTCGGCGCGAGCGGGGAATTTCCGATTCATACCCGGGGCTCAAAATCAGAACGCGGCCGGTGGAACGCCGACGGTAGACGCCGCTGGAAATCCGGTGAACCCAAGCGCCGTGCAGACGGTGAGCTTGTTTGGGCGCGACCCCAATCGGCTGATCGCGGATCCAACCGGCGCGGTGGCCCACAACCTGGCGCTAATTCCATTGCCGAACAACTTCCTTACCGGCGATGGCCTGAACACGGCGGCCTTCACATGGAATCGTCCGGTTCCGGTGAACTTCGAGCTCTACGAAGGCCGCATCGATCACCTGTTCAACAGCAAGCATCGGATCGCGCTGGTGCTCACGCAGCAGTCGTTTCACAGCATCAACGTGGCGCAACCTCCGCCGTACCCCGGCGTGCCATGGCAGGTGAATCCCACCGAGACGACGCAATACAGCGCGACGCTTACGAGTGTCCTGCGGCCGACTCTGATCAACGAAATGAAATTTGGATCGTTCCGGCCGCGCACGCAGGTGCAGACGCCGTTCGACGAGCCAGGCGTGGGGCCCTACGACAACAAAGGACTCTTGAACTCGTCAAAGGGCGTCCCGTATGTCCTTCTCTTCGGCTCCCTCACGAGCCCCGTGGGCGGCCAGCCGAGCAACTACATCGCACCGGTTTACCAATTCGGCGATTCGATGACCTGGATCAAAGGCCGCCACACATTCAAAGGCGGCGTGGAAGTGCGCTTGATTTCAGATTCCGGTTTCGACGCCGACAATGTGGTGCCGAGAGTGCAGTTAGGCGCTAGCGGTCTACAACCGGTGGTTGGGATCAACACGATTGCCGGCATCGGCGCCAACCTCGGATTGGCGCAGGGTCTGCTGTACGATTTGACCGGAACGGTTACCGCGGCGCTGATGGTAAACAATTCGCCGGGCGGCGCGAATCCGAAGTTCCTGCCGGGCGAAACCCGTTTTCGTGAGTGGCACCAGAACGAGTACAGCGGTTTCTTCAAAGACGATTTCAAAGTCACTCCGTCTCTGACGGTGAATCTGGGAATTCGCTACGAACTGTATGTACGGCCCTACGAGGGGCAAGGCAAGGGGCTAGCCCCGATCGGCGGAGGCGGGGCAGTGTTCGGGATCTCGGGCAACACATTCGCGACGGGATCGTTTCATCCGGGATTGTTGACCGGCGCACTCACGAAAATCCAGAATATCGGACCAGGCACGCCGAATCCTGGAGTGAATCTGTACGAGACCGATCGCAATAATTTTGCTCCCGCCGTGGGTTTCGCGTGGTCCATGCCGGGCGAAGGCAGGCTGCGATGGCTGACCGGCGGCAAGAACACGACGGTGATTCGCGGCGGCTACGGCATCGGCTATCAGCGGCTGCCGATCTACATGACCCACGTCCACGCTGGATTCGAGCCAGGGTTCTCAGAGACAGACACTTCGTTTACCGCAACCAACATCAGCACCCTAACGCTGCCAGTGCCGACCGTTGGTGTGCCGCTGGCGACAATTCCGACGGTTGGCGCCGGTTCGCATTCGCAGGCACTCTACGCGTTTGCCCAGGACATCCGGACGCCGTACACGCAAAACTATAACTTCTCGCTGCAGCGAGCGCTGCCGCGTGGATTCTCACTGAACGTCGCGTTTGTGGGCAGCAAAGGATCGAAGTTGCCGCGCTCGGTGAATACTAACGAGGCGAACATCTACGAGAACGGCTTGCTCGACGCGTTCAAGGCGGTGCAGGCGGGCGGCAGTTCGAAGCTGCTGGATCAGATCTTCGGGGCGTATCCGGCGGTGATCGCGGCGGGCGGTGCGTCGAACTTCCTGCGTACATCGGCGCCGACGAACGCATTCTTCGCCAACAACAGTCCTGGAGGGCTTGCTTCGTATATCAACACGACGACAGCACTTTCGGGAGTGGTCGGCGGGCTAGTGGGCCGCGCCGGACTGCCCGCGAATTTCGTCGTGGCGAACCCGCAGTTTCTGACAACGTACCTGGCCAGTAATTTTGGAAATTCGACCTACAACGCGCTGCAAGTGACGGCGAATCGCCGTTTCGCGAACGGGTTTACTCTGCAGAGCAGCTATGTCTGGAGCAAGACTCTCGGCGAAGAAGAGGGCGACAGCAGCACGTATCAGGCGAGCTACCGGACGCTGCGCAATATGCGCCAGGATAAGCATCTCCTCAGCTTCGACCGGCGGTCCGTATTCAAGGCGAATGGCATTTACGAACTGCCGTTCGGCAAGGGCAAAATGATCGGACGGAACGCGAACGGATTCCTCGACCGGATCATCGGCGGCTGGCAGATTGGGGCGATCTACAGTTGGTATTCCGGCGCGCCGATCTCGTTCTCAGGCCAAAACACGATCAACGATTACGCGCTGGGCGGCACCACGGTATTTACGCCGGTGCAGCTCGGCGCGCTCCCGGCAACCGGAGTGACCAGGCTCGGCAATTCAGTTTCGTTCTTCCCGGGAACGGCAACGGTTGTGGATCCGACGGCACCCCGTATCCCGGGCGGAGTTGCGACAGGCCTGCGCGCGGTCACGGATGCGAGCGGGAAGCCACTGCTCGTAAACGCCGGACCCGGCGACCTCGGCAGCGTAGGGTTGACGACCCTGGCGGGCCCGGGCGTAAATTCCTTGAACATGAACGTAATCAAGCGAATCCGCTTGACCGAGCGGTTCACGTTCCAAGTGGGTGCGAGCGCGGACAATTTGACAAACACGGTGCAGTTCGGCAATCCAAACACAAACGTAAACAGCACGAATTTCGGCAAGATCACCGGAACCTCAATTGGGCCACGCGTAATTGTGTTGCAGGGGAGGATCAACTGGTAAGGGCGGCCTTGTTAAAGGCCTTGACCGTTACTCACTAAGTCGTGGGAGTTCGGCTCGGGCAACACATCGCCAGTTCGTGCCGCCCTCCCACCATTCGACCACTGGAGCCTCGGCGAAGCCGGGCGTCTCCCGCGCGAGGTAGAAGAGCGTCGCTCTTGCACTTTTGCAAGCGAAGCCCGGCGCGCTGGCCGTCCTCGATGGTGGCGTTCCGATCTCGCAATCGACCGCGCACGAAGGCCGTGGTGAGTTCTGTGGTACTGCGATCCATTGCAACTTCCAAAATCCGCGGAACGATTCAAAACGCCGCCGTAACCCACAATCGCTAAGGCTTCCTCGTTTGACTTCCAGTGAACGCAACAGCATGACCGCGGATCGCGCTTGCGAATCGAGAAAATTCAAGATCCTCCGCTGGCTGCTTGATCGTCGTGTTCGGAGAGTTAGTTGCCAAAACGAGGCATGCAGCGGAATACAACCTTTCGAGCACTAGCCTCCGACAAAGAAGCTCGTATCTCACACTATAGGGGATGCCTGAGTACCGAAGTTCTCGATTACGGCCCGGCTTGGCCTCACCACGGAAGACCGGATCTACTGCGAAGAGGGGCTCTCTGTTAGCGACCGGTCGATTTACGGCGGCGCGATCCTCCAACAAGAAGAAATAGCCCAGGAAAGGTGGCGGAGCGTTTCCCAGTCGACCTTCCCGGTAAGCAACCCACAAATTTTTCGCACTACCGACGGCCTCTTCGGAGCGGTTGTTGAAGTTATTACCGATCGATTTGCCAGCCTGCGACTTAGACAGAAGGTCCTTTATCGCGACGAGGACCGCCTTCTCTACCTCGAACTCCTGCGCGAGTTTTCGGTCCACTATGGAGTCTCGATCCAGGCCTAGCTCTTTACTGGCCTCTAGGATCGATACTAGTGCATTCGATGCTTTCGATGACCTCTTTTGAAAATTTGATTGCCCGATTGTCAGAGTTACCGCCCGGTTGGCCTCCTATACCTCGTCAGCCGTCACGATAACGGCAAAGGAAACACCAAGGGCTTCAAAGTGTTTCCCCCCACATCGAACCTTATCCGCCTCGCTGTTGCGAAGCTTCAAAAAGTCCTTGGTGGCCTTGGTCTCACGAACCAAGTAGAGCGTCTCGTCGTTGTGTTTCACAATCGCCCAGTCGGGGTTGTATGTGCCGATGGGAGTATCCACCTTGAACCAAGCCGGGAGTTTGACGAAAAGTTTAATGTCGGTGCGTTCGTTGAGCCGTCGTGCGAACTCGCGCTCGATCTCAGAATCGTAAACGATGTACTCGTAGAGGGACTTGTCCACCTGCAAGGCGGCGAGATAATTGATGAGTTCCTTCTCCTCAAACTTCATCATTTCCCACTCAGCTTCGGACCCGGAGCCTGGGATGCGCTCATATTTGATCCCGTCAATTAGCAGCCGATGAAGTTCATGCTTGAGAATGGCCGCAATAGCGTCCATGAATCGCTGCGGGTTGACGAAGAACTCTCCGAGCCTATCGGACTCTTTCAGAATCCGCACGAGCGTGGAGCGCGTAAGCTCCGTCTCGTTTTGGAGATAGGCGAGAATATCCGGCAGTGGCCCGACATAGTGAACGTCCTCGATCTTCGACCCCTGCATCTGGGCTTCGACTCCGCCCTTCGTGATTCCGATTCCAACGGTAGTGAAGGTGATCTGCGCGGGACGAACCTTGTCCATCCTCTTGATCGCACGGACGGCATTGGAGACCAGTTCGTCAGTTGTGAACTCTACCGCCGCCGCGCTGCTTCAGCCGGTCATCGTCGAGGGTGAATCCTTTGATGATGTACTCACGGAGCCGGTGGGTGGCCCAGATGCGAAACTGGGTGCCTCGGTGGGACTTCACGCGGTAGCCCACGGAGATGATCACGTCCAGGTTGAAGTGATCCACCTCCCGCGAAACCTCGCGGCCACCCTCACTTTGAACTGTTGCAAAATTTGCAACAGTTCGTTCAGAAGAGAGTTCCCCCTCCTCAAAGATATTTTGTATGTGCTTGAAAATACTAGTCCTGTCGCGCTGGAACAGCTCCGCCATCTGCGCCACAGTCAGCCAGACGGTCTCGTCTTGGAGCCGTACTTCGACACGAGTAACGCCGTCCTCGGTCTGGTAGAGGACGATCTCCGATTTGGGCAGGTTCTCGTTCATTCCTACACCGTGCGGAAGCTCGTCACGCCCCTGGCTTTCATGGTTTGAACGGCATTGGTCTTGAGCTGGTCGTTTCCGGCGAAGCCTGCGTCGAGGCAAACCACGCGCTCTGGGTGCAGGTCGGCCATCGCCTTGATAACCTCGTGCGTTAGATCACCGTCAAGACACACAAGCATTGCGCCTTCCGCTATGCTGTAAACGGTTTTGTTCGCATGCGTCAGAATCTCGACTTTGGTCGTTAAAGGGAAACCGGATTTGAGGAGAAGCTCGTAAAGGATGTCCTCCGAGGATCGATTCTCGCGGACGTGATTAATGTGCAAGGCTAATTGACTCTCAAGAGTCGCTGCATCAACCTTAGTAGCACCAGACCAGGTTGCGAAATTCGATTCGCCCAACTTCAAGATCTTGACTCCCAGATCATATGCCGCCGGTGGCCCCAAGAATAGGTCCGGCTGCGCTTCTGGAGTATCCTCAAGACTGCGGATCACTCGGCGCACTCGCTCTTTAGTGATGTCAGCGATTGTTTTGAATCCCGCTTTAAGCGCACCGCTGCCATCCGCACATGGCTCGGGCAACTGAACTAAGAGGAACCGTCTGTTGCCTTTATCCTTGTTGTTCAAAGGTAAGCGTCTAGCCAACCCAGGGTAGGATCAGCGGGCCGCCGCCCATCGAGCCGGAGTCAGTTGGGCGGCCTCGGACAGTTTCTTTCCATTCAAGCCTG
>JAYVTO010000196.1:0-15513 GCA_043788745.1 Acidobacteriaceae bacterium | reverse complement strand
CATGCTGATGATCAATCCCTAGCATGCGCCCCTTCAGGCTCATCCTGCGTTAGAAACAGGCCCTCCTTCAGGCTCATCCTGCATTAGACAAGACTACCGTAACCGAATCGCGTTATTTTCGTCTACACTGGGAAATCTCCCGGTCGCATCGAGAGTTGGCAGGCCTTGTCGCAGCTGCTCCTCGGAAATACGCCGCCGCACTAAACGCAAGGATCCAAACTAACCCGTGCCCACCGGAACCACCTCTCAGGTTACGAACCCAGCCTTCACCCAGAACGCAATCGCGCAGCTCGACCGCGTGCGGCAAGAGATCGCGAAAGTCATCGTCGGCCAGCAGGAAGTCGTCGACGGCGTTCTGATCTGTTTACTGGCGGGCGGCCACGTGCTGCTCGAAGGCGTTCCGGGATTGGGGAAGACGACGCTGCTGCGGACGCTGTCGCGCGTGCTGCATCTGAAGTATTCGCGCATTCAATTCACGCCGGACCTGATGCCCGCGGACATCGTCGGCTCGATGATGCTCGAGACCGAGGGAAGCGCCCGGTCGCTGCGGTTTCAGCCTGGACCGATCTTCGCGCATCTTGTCCTCGCCGACGAAATCAATCGGGCGACACCTAAAACGCAATCGGCGCTGCTCGAAGCGATGCAGGAACGAACGGTGACAAGCGGCACGACGACGCACGAGTTGGAGTCGCCGTTTCTCGTGATGGCGACGCAGAATCCGATCGAGATGGAAGGCACGTATCCGCTGCCGGAAGCGCAATTGGATCGCTTTCTGATGAAGATTCTGGTGCAGTATCCTTCGCGCGCGGACCTCAGCAAAATTGTCGAATACACCATCCATCGCGAAGAAGTGCAACTGAATCAGATCATCGATCGTACCGAGATTCTGAGTCTGCGATCAGTTTGCCGCGAGGTGCTGGCGGCTCCGCATGTGCAGGAGTACGCGATCGATCTGGTGATGGCGACGCAGCCCGGGATGCAGGGCGCGCATGAGCTTGCGAATAAGTACATCCGGTACGGAAGCAGCCCGCGCGGCGCGCAGGCGCTGGTCGAATGCAGTCGCGTGCGGGCGCTGATGAAGGGCCGCCTGCACGTGGCGACCGAGGACATCGAAGCGATTGCTCCGGCTGTGCTGCGGCACCGGTGCATCGTCAACTTCGACGCACATGCCGAGGGGCAGACCGTCGAGAGCGTGCTGGGACGCATCATCAAGGAAGTAGCGGCACCCGCGAAGAGGTAGCGTCCCGGGACGCTGCGGCGCACTATGGCGGACGCTCCACTCATTGACACGGCGACGCTCGAGAAGCTCGAGCGCCTGACGATCCATTGGAAGAAATCGCTTCCGGGTCTGGTCGGCGGCCGCAACGTGTCCCGCTTTGCGGGGCCCGGTCAGGAATTTCTCGATCACCGGTATTTTCATCAAGGCGACGACTTGCGCGCGGTGAACTGGCGCGCCTTTCTGCGGCTCGAGAAATTATTCTTGAAGATGTTCCAGTTGGAGCCGCGTATTCCGGTGCGGGTATTGTTGGATACGTCGCTCTCGATGACCACTGGCGGCGCACTATCGAAGTTCGAGTACGCGCGAAAATTGGCGGCGGCACTTTGCTATGTGGGGCTCGTCCGATTGGACGCGATGTGCCTGCAGCCATTTTCGAATCGGCTTGGGGACGCTTTTGTCGCCGGCGGCGGACGCCACCGCTTCATGCCCGCCGTGAATTTCCTCTCGGCCCTGAAGGCGGGCGGGAAGACGGAGTTCCTGAAGATCGCGCGTGAGTTTATCGCTGAGTATCCGCAACGCGGAATGCTGATTGTGATTTCGGATTTCCTGGACGACGCCGATTGCGAGAAGCCAATTCAGTATCTCAGCGATTTCGGGCACGATCTGTTGTTGGTGCAGGTGTGGTCGGATGAGGATCGGACGCCGCCGTGGGAAGGCGAACTGCAACTGGAAGATGCGGAGACGGGCCAAAGCCTCGAGTTATCATTCGACGGGAAGGCTCGCGACGCATACACGACAGCGTTTGATGCGTATAGCAGAAGCATCGAAAAGATGGCGCTGCGCACGGGCGGGCGCTACATCGGGATGCCCATCTCGACGTCGATTGAAGATGCGATCTTCGGATCGCTGGCGCGAGCCGGGGTGGTGGACTAGATGTCGCTGCTGAATCTCGGCCTCGGCGAGCTGATGGCGCTGATCGCCGGCGTTTCCGGCGTGTTGGTCGCGCTCTTTTTGCTGGACCGATCGAAGCGCAAACAGGTTGTGGCGACGCTGCGGTTTTGGACGAACGCACCGACGCCGGAGGATCGCAAACACAAACGGCGGATCCAGCAACCGCTGAGCTTCTTGCTTCAGTTGCTCGCGATGATTCTGTTACTGCTGGCAATTGCACAATTGCGATGGGGCGGGCAGGCGGGCAAGGAGCGCGACCACGTCCTGTTGCTTGACACGTCGGCGTGGATGGCGGCGCGGTCCGGCCAGGGAACGCTGATGGACGAGGCGCGGACCTTGGCGCGCAGTTACGTGCGCGCACTGCCTTCCTCGGATCGCGTGATGCTGGTGCGTGCCGATGGGCTCGCGACTCCAGCAACTCAGTACGAAGCGAACCGGGCGAATCTCGAAGCGGCGATTGCCGGCTCGAAACCATCTTCCGCAGCGTTGCGCCTTGAAGATGCCTTTGAGTTTGCGCTGCATGCGCAGAAGCTTCACGGGGCGGGTTCGGGCGAAGTTGTCTACATTGGGCCGGGGCGCGTCGCGGATGCGGAGTTGTTGGCGAAGCCTCCGGCGAACGTCCGTTGGTTGGTGACAAAGGGCGTTCCAGAGAATTGCGGGATTCGCAAGATGGGCTTACGCCGCGCGCCCGTCGATGCGTCGGTGTGGGAGATTTTCGTGGCGATCAGGAATTATGGGGCGCGGGATTGCACGGCGCCCTTGGCGTTACAGTTCGGCGGTGCTCCGGCGGGTTCGCGCGTGGTGACTGTGAAGGCGGGCGGCGAACAGGAAGTCACATTCCATTGGAAGACGCGCGCGGCGGGCTGGCTGGAGGCGCGCTTACTCACACGGGACGCGTTCCCCGGAGACGATCGCGCGATCGTCGAATTGCCCTCGCAGCAGCCGATGCGCGTGCTTGTGTATTCGGCGGAACCGGAGTTGCTGCGGCCCGTGCTGGCCGCGAATCCCTATGTCGAAGCGGTATACGAGAGCCCGGTCAAGTACGACGCGAATGCGCGGGCGTCCGTGGTAATCCTCGATCGTTTCGCGCCGCCAACTGCGCCGAAGGTAGACAGTATTTGGATTGAACCGCCACAAGGGAAGTCGCCGCTTGCGGCAAAGGCGACGAAGGCGAACGCGAAACTCTCGCAATGGCATGCGGAAAATCAGTTAGGCGCGGGATTGCGCACGAAAGGCACGGTGATCGATTCGACGCTCACCTTCAACGCGCAGGCGGACGACCTGGTAGTGGCGGATTCCGAAGGACAGGCCGTGATTCTGGCGCGTCCAGCGTCACCGAAGATTGCGGTGTTCGGTTTCCATCCGGCGCGGACGGCGATGAAGTATGAGTTGGCGACGCCGTTGGTGTTTGCGAATTTGCTCCGGTGGATGACGCCGCAGATCTTCCGGCGATGGGAAGTGAACGCCGGTTCGATCGGTGCGATCTCGGCGCTGCTTGAAAAAGGATTCGACGCAGCAAGCGTGCGTGTGCTTTCTGAAGAGCCTGGAAACAAGATTGGCACGGTACTGCCGTTCACGATCGAAGGGCAGACGGTGAATTTCTTTGCGGGGTCGCCGGGTATCGTGCGCGTGCTGACAAGTGATCGAGAACTGGTGTACTCGTTGACGCTGCCCGATATCGGCGAAACCCAATGGAAGGCTCCGGCGACGGTTCGGCGCGGGATTCCGAAGTGGAGCGAAACCGCGGTATCCGCGACCGATCTCTGGGTGTGGCTCGCGCTGGCGGGTGGCCTGTGCTTGTTGGCGGATTGGTTCTTGTTTGGACGCGGACGCGGACCGCGATTCAACTCGGCCACTGTGAGTGCAATGCGGATTCCTTCCAGAAAGGCGAGCTGAAATGACGTTCGCGCGATCGTGGGTTCTCTTCGTAGCTTGGCTCCCGGCGGCGTGGGTTCTGTGGGAATGGCGGCGCACGCAGCGGCCGATTGCGCTGGTACTGAAAGCAATTTCCCTGTTTGCAATTCTGCTCGCGCTGGCGGAGCCGGTTCTCAAAACGAACGAAACGAAATTGGCGGTGGGCATTCTCGCCGATACTTCGTCGAGCTTGTCGCCGAGCGACCTTTCTCGCGCTTCGCAAATTGCAAACAGCATTAACGATGCGCGGGGCAGGCATTGGACGCGGCTAATTCCGTTTGCGCGAACGACGCGCGAGGCGGGAGAGGGCGAGATCAACAAGCCGTGGCGGTTGCGGCAAACGGGCGGTGAATCGGGCCGGGCGACGGATCTTGAGGCAGCGGTTCGCGAGTCGATTGCCGCTTTGCCGGCGGGCATGGTTCCACGACTGACGCTGATTTCAGATGGCAAAGAGAACAAAGGATCCGTCGCGCGCGCTGCCTGGCAGGCGAAGCAATTGGGCGTGCCGATCGATACATTCTCGTTGAAAGGGCGTCCGGAGCCGAAGCTGCGTTTGGAATCGGTGACTTTACCGACGGTCGCGTTCGCGGGCGAGAAGTTTCCGATCGACCTGATTATTTCTTCTCCAAACAGTACGCAAGCGACGCTAGAGATCGGCGCGGAAGGCAAGACGCTCGGCAAGAGTAACGTCTCGCTCGAAGCGGGTGTGAATCGCTTGCGCGCCCATGCGGCGTTGAATACGGCGGGTGCGGTGGACGTATCGCTGGCGTTGAAGTCGGAGAGCCTCGGCGAGGTCCGCTTAGACCAGGCGATGACGCTGCGGCGTCCGAAGATTCTGTACCTCACGACGGACGCTGCGGAGAACGAGAAGAATTTACTTGGCTCGCTCAGCGCGGCGCAGTTCGACATTCAGCGCGTGACCGAGTTCCCCAAGACGCCGCTCGCCGAATACCAGATTGTGACGTTCAATAACTGGGATCTTGAAGGCGTCCCCGCGGCGCGGAAGGAAGAAGTTGAACAGTACGTCAAGCAGGGCGGCGGGCTGCTGGTGATCGGCGGCGAGAAAAATATCTACATCGAGGGCAAGAAAGTCGAAGACGCCATGGATCGCGCGCTGCCCGCGAAGCTGGCTCCGCCGCGGTCGCCGGAAGGCACGTGCGTGATCCTGATCATCGACAAATCGTCGTCGATGGAAGGCCGGAAGATGGAACTGGCGCGGGTAGCCGCGATCGGCGTTGTGGACAATTTGCGTCCCATCGACCTCGTCGGCATTTTGATTTTCGACAACAGCTTTCAGTGGGCTGTTCCGGTGCGGCGTGCAGAGGACAAGACTCTGATCAAGCGGCTAATCTCCGGCATCACGCCGGACGGCGGTACGCAAATTGCGCCCGCGCTGACCGAGGCCTTCCGGCGCGTAGTGCCCACCAGCGCGACGTACAAGCACATCGTGCTGCTGACCGACGGAATCTCCGAAGAGGGCGATTCGCTCGATTTGTCGCGCGAGGCCGCGTTGAAGCGGGTGACGATTTCGACGGTCGGGCTAGGGCAGGATGTGAATCGCGCTTACCTCGACAAGATCGCGACTTTAGCGGGCGGAAAAGCGTACTTCCTGAACGAACCGCAGGGCCTCGAAAAGATTCTGCTCAAAGACGTGATGGAGCATACCGGGTCAACGACAGTGGAGAAGCCGCTGCAAGCGATGGTCACCAAGCAGACAGAGATCCTCGAAGGCGTCTCGATTGAGACGGCGCCCGCCTTGCGCGGCTATGTGAAGTTCATCGCCAAGCCGACGGCGGAGTCGATTCTCTCGATCGACAAGGATCCGCTGTTCACGCGCTGGCAGCTTGGCCTGGGGCGGGCGGCGGTCTTCGCATCGGACGCGAAGTCGCGCTGGGCAACGGATTGGGTGACGTGGAAGGGCTACGACAGGTTCTGGACGAACGTGTATCGCGATCTGCTACCGCAGGCGCAAGCGGGCGAGGTGTCCGTGGAGTTGGATTCCGCCAATAGCGAGTTGGTGGTCGACTACCGCTTGGGGCGCGAGATAGAAAGCAGCATCGATGCACGATTCAAAGTGCCGCCGATTTTCGTGATCGGCCCGGACGGCTTCCAGAAGGCCGTGACCGTGAAGAAGCTAGCGGCGGGGGCATATCGCGGGCGCGTGCAGATCGGGCAACGGCAGGGGCTGTTCCGCATTCGGCCTGTCGCGGATTCGCGAGCGTTTCCGGAAGCGGGCTTCTATCGGCCGGAGGCGGAACTGACGGATTTCGGCGCGAACGAAGCGCTGCTGAAGCAGGTGGCTGAGTTCACGGGAGGCCGCTTCAACCCGGCTCCGGCGGATGTGTTTTCGGCGACGAGGCGCAGCATCGGTTCGACGATACGGCTCTGGCCGGGGCTGTTGGCGTTCGCTGTGCTGTTGAATCTCGGCGAACTCATGATGCGTAAGTGGAAGGGTATCTTCGGACGGCAGTAGTCTGCCGATTCCAGCCGCGTCGCCTAGGCAAGCGTAAGGATCAGGCGCTCCATCACGATGCGGTCGTCGGGGCGCGCGTCTCTAAAGGCGACGTCGGTCGTGAAGAGTGCCTCAAGTGCCTTTTCGAGCTTGGCTTTCGGAAAGGCGTTCATCGTTTCGGCGACCTGCTCCGCGCGATCGCGCCACATGCGAATTCCAATTTTCGTAAAATGCGCTTGAATGTCGGCCGAGCCGCGCAGTTTTGCTTCGCGCGCGACGAGCGCGTAGCGGAATTGCGTTGCGAGGAATGTCAGGACAAGCGGAAGATATTCTCCGTCGCGAACCAGTGTGTCGAGCAGTTCGAGTGATCGCTGCCGGTCGTTGCGGCCGAGTGCGCTGACAAGCGCAAAGATATTCGTCTGTTGCGCGTTGGGCACCAACTGCGCGATGTCGTCCAGCGTCACTTTCCTCGCGGTGCCGGCGAACAGGCTGAGCTTTTCGATCTCCTGCGAGATGCGCGCGGCGTCGAAGCCGAGAGCCTCGATGAGCGTGCCGAGCTCAACGAGGCCGAGTTGCAGGTTGAGTTTCTTCGCAAGATCTTGCGCGAGCCGGCGGGCGTTTTCCGGTGAAAATGCGCGAAACTCGACGGCTGGAACGGGGCTGAACAGCGCAATCAAAGCTTCGATCCTGGTCTTGTTGTCGTTGTCGAACTCCCATCGATTCGCGTCAAAGACCATCGTTGTGCCCGGAGTGGGTTCGCGCAGATAGTCTTTCAGCGCGGCTGCGGGAGTCTGCTTGGGTGATTCGCCTTCTTCGTCGGAAGCGGCGGAACTGGCTCGGCCGCGAGGCAGCAACGTCTCGGCGGAGTTCAACCAGATGACGCGATTGTTGGCGAAGAGCGAAAGGGCGCGGGCGTCGTCGAGAGCTTCGGCCAGCGCGATCTGGCTGAGGTCGTGCGAGGTGTAGCCGTCGGCACGCTCCTCGGCGGGCAACACCGCATCGAGTAACGCGCGGCGGCAACGGTCGCGTTGAAACGCTTCCGGGCCGAGAAACAAGTAGGCCGGCGCGACGCCCTGCTTCTGGATCTGCGTGACAAATTGATCCGGAGTCATGCGTGCCTAGAAGTTCTCGAGAATTGCGCTCACGATGGTGCGCGCGGCTTCCTTGGCGACGCGCTGTAGGGCGGCGTCGCTTTCCTCAAAGAAGAACTGCGCGGTCGTCGAGATCTCGTACCGATTCTTGACCTCGAAGCTTGGTCGCGTCCAGATGACCGCGCCGGTCTTGCGATCGATTAACGACGCGCCCATCACGACGTTGATCTGAACGGCGGCGGCGCGGCCGGTTATGGGGTCAAAGACGATGGGGAAAATCTGCACGTTGCTGATATTGCCGCGCAGGATGGCGTCGGCGGCATCGGCATTCGGCTCGAGCCGGTACTTCGTGCGTGAGAGCAGTTCACGAGAGACGGCCTCCGGCAGGCGGTCCGTCAGTTTGTAGCGGATGCTTGAGTTGGCGAAGGCCGGAATGGCGATCGATTGGATGTTCTTCGGCACCAGGTTGGCGTGCGTGCCAACGTGATATCCGCAGGAGGACAGCGCCGCAGCTAACAGCGCCACGCCGGCGCACAAGGGTTTCTTCATTCGATCTCTCATAATGCTGACTCCGCCACCGCGATTGCATTGTCCGCTGTCATGCGCAAGTTGTCCAGCGCGATCCAGAACCACACCGCCCGAGGATGGTTGCGGTCCGCCTTCATGGAAATGGTAATGCCACTCTGCGCGGCGGCCCCGACATTCGACACGGGTTCTTCTTCGAGGCCGCGGACGTCGATGTGCGTTCCGGCGAGCTTGCGGGACAGCGTTTCGACGCCGGGGTTCTCTTCGAGTTCCACCCAGACGGAAATCGCGTGGCCGTGAAAGATGGGTGCCTGGATCAGCCGCAGGCTTGGCATCGGAACAGCGGGCCAACGCGCGAGCAGGGTGGCGAGATGGCGGTCAATCCGGAGTTCGATGTCGTCGAGTGGCTCTTCGGCTTCTTCGCCGAGGCGCGACAGCATGTTGAATGCGACCTGCGTGTCGTAGACGTCATCGGGCAGTTTCTGAAAGCTCAGCAGCGCGACGCATTGCTTCTGCAATTCGTCCAGGCCCCGCTGGCCGCGTTCGCTCATCGGCTCATGAATCTCGACCACGCTGCGGCGGATCTCGACGGCTTTGGTGAGTTCTCCGAAAAACAGTGCGAGTGCGATCGCGGCCGGATGCGCGATCACGTGCACATGTTCCTGCGTGAATGGAACCGGTTCCGCTTCAACGAGCGGCGCACGCAATCGAGCGTGCGGTTGTTCTTCGAGCACGCCAGTTAGATCCACAACAACAGCTCCTGAAGAGATTCGCATCGCCTTGCGGCACGATGCCGGCGTACCGGCTGCGAAGACGAGGCGCATGTCGCGGAGGCTGTCCTCGCCCAAAGGTTCGAGAAGAATCGGCTCATTGTCCTGCTCGGAAAGAATGCGGACATCCGCGTCGGTGCTGCCGAACAGCGTGAGGTCGGGTGCCGGGTTTCGGTCGCCGAGGACTTCGCGCAGTTCGCGCGCCCGAAGCGATTCGCCGCCTGCGACGGCAATCGTGCTAGCCAACCTGATGCTCCGGATGTCGCGGCGTCGGGCGGAATCGGCGCCGGATGAGACCTCCAATGCGAATGAGAATACCACTGGAAACGTACGTGATCGAGAGCCCGAGAAGCACGGGTTGCGAGAAATAGCGAATCAGGAAAATCAGGCTGCCCAGCGCGACGAAGGTCAACGGCGAGCGCGGTCGCATCAGGTTGATGTCTTTGAAGCTGGGATAGCGCCACGTGCTGATCATTAGGAAAGCAAGCAGTCCGAGGAGCACCAGCCAACCTCCGGCCAGGCTCAAACTGGTGATCGGAGCGCCTTCGCAGGCGTAGATGACGCTCGCCAACAGCCCAGCCGCGGCCGGAATCGCGAGGCCGACAAAATACTTGCGGTCCGGGCGGCCGGGATTCTTGGGAATCGGGTTCTTTTGAATGTTGAACCGCGCCAGGCGCATGGAGCCGCACAATAAATAAAGGAACGAAAGGAAGTAGCCAGCCGGGCGAATGTACTCTTGCACGATGCCGGGCTGGTTCACCGGCGGTTCGATGAAGTGGATTCCCCACGTGAAGGCCAGCACTGCGGGCGCGATCCCAAACGTGATAACGTCGGCGAGCGAGTCCAGCTCACGGCCGAAATCGGATACGGTATTGGTCATTCGTGCGAGACGCCCGTCGATGCCATCGCAGAAGACTGCGAGGCCAATGGCTATGGATGCGGCTTCAAAATGCACGTTCCTGCCAAGGGTGCCGGACATGGCGAGCATGACGCCTTCAAACGCTTTAATAATTGCGTAGAACCCGAGAAATACGTTGGCGGCAGTGAACAGCGTGGGCAACGCGTAGGCAGCGCGGCGCGGCCGTCTGTCTGGAGAATTCGGATCGATCAAACGCTCTTGAAGTGATTTGCCCATATCGCCTCGCTTAGCTCCGCCGCTTGGCCAGAATACTGGATCCGCCGGCCACTCGCTGGCCGACGCTGACCGCGACTTCCCATTCCGGACCCAGGAAGATGTCGACGCGCGACCCGAACTTGATCAGGCCGACGCGATCGCCTTTGGCGACGGTATCCCCGGGCTTCTTGTAACAGATGATGCGGCGGGCGATCAGTCCCGCGATCTGCGAGAACATCATGCTGGTGCCGTCGCCGTCGATCGTGATCTTGTTCTGCTCGTTCTCATCCGTGCATTCCGGACGGCTTGCGACGAGAAACTTACCCGTTTGGTATTCGATTTTCGAAATGCTGCCGGCAATGGGTGCGCGGTTCACATGAACGTCGAAAACGTTAAGAAAAATTGTCACGCGGCGGCCGAGCGGCCCGTTCGGAACGATCTCCGTGACTTTGCCATCCGCCGGTGAAACTGCGACTGCTCCGCTTGGAATCTCGCGTTCCGGATCGCGGAAGAACCACAAACAAAAGACCGCCAATATGTAGAAGGGCGTTCCCCACAAGGGGCCGAGTAAAAACGAGACTGCGAGTCCCCCGGCAACCATGCCGAGCCCATAGGTATAGCCGTAAATGACCATCTGCGCTTTCATTCTCTCATGGGCGGGCGCGATTGGCCTTATTGTCGTCCGATACAATAGCGACCATGGCCATCGTCGCCGGCATTGATTTCGGAACGTTGAGTGTTCGCGTTTCGCTCTTCGACCATGAGCGCGGACGTCTGGGTACCGCGGCCGCGGAGTATCCGCTGCACCGGACGCACGACGATCCGCACCATGCGACTCAGCGCCACGCCGATCATTTGCGCGCTCTCGAAATGGCGATGCGAGCGGCGATCGCGCGCAGCGGCGTCGATGGGCGGCAGGTCGAAGCACTGGCGATCGACACCACGGGTTCGAGCGTTGTGCCGGTGGACCAACACCTGAATCCGATCGACGACTACTACCTTTGGTGCGACCATCGCGCGAGTAAAGAGGCTGCCGAAATTACGACTGCGGCGCGGGCGGCGAACCTCGAAGCGATTGCGTGGTGCGGCGGAACGTATTCGTCGGAGTGGGGTTGGGCGAAGCTGCTGCATTGGCTGCGGGCGAATCCTGTGTCGCAATTCGCGTCAGCGTTCGAGCACTGCGATTGGATGGCGGCAACTTTGTGCGGGATTCGGACCGTGGAAGAGGCTCCGCGCAGCGTTTGCGCCGGCGGCCATAAATGGATGTGGAACGAGGCGCTCGGCGGATTTCCCCCGGAGGCGTTTTGGGTTTCGGTGGATCCGCTGCTGCGTGGCGTTCGCGCGAAGTTAGGAGGCCGCTGGGGCACTTCAGACAAACTCGCCGGGCGGCTTTGCGAGGAGTGGGCCCGGCGATTGCAGTTGCGGCCGGGGATTCCGATTCCGATCGGCGCGCTGGACGCGCACTGGGACGCAATCGGTTGCGGGATTCGCGTGGGCGATGTGGTGAACGTCGTCGGCACTTCGACGTGCATCATGGCGATCTGCGATGAGACCGACCTGATTCCCGGAGTCAGCGGCGTCGTGAAAGGATCCATCCATCCGGGCAAATACGGCATCGAAGCCGGCCTTTCTGCGGTGGGCGATACCTTTGACGCGATCGCGCGACGGGCGGGCGTTTCGGTAGAAGTCTTGTCGAAGGGCTTGGAAGATTATCGCGCCGGACAGACCGGGCTGTTGCGATTGGTGTGGGACAACGGTGATCGCACGGTACTGGTGAATCCGGAACTCAGCGGGGTCGCCCTGGGTTGGCGCCTGACCCACACCGCGCAGGATGAGTTGTTCGCCGCGATCGAAGGGACGGCGTTCCACACGAGAATCACGTTGGACAGGATGGCCGAGCACGGCGTGCCGATTCGCCGCATTCTGCACACGGGCGGCATTCCGCAGAAGAATGAAGTGCTGAATCGGGTCTACGCCAATGTGTTGGGAAAGCCAGTGCTGGTTCCGGAGAGCGATGTCACCAGCTTGGGTTCGGCGATCATGGCGTTTCTAGCGGCGGGTGTGTTCGCGACGGTGGAAGAGGCTCAGGATGCGTTGTGCCCGAAGTATCGCGTAGTGGAACCGGATCCGGTCGCCGTCGATGTCTACGACGAGTTGTTCGCGCGGTTCAAGGCGCTGTACTTCAGTACCGAGCTAGCAGGCGCGCTGACGGGACTCGGGCGGGTGGCCCGTTAGTGCTTCGCGCTTCATCTACCGGTTATGATGGCGGAAGATGGATTGGGTTGGCATTGACAATCAGGCATCGATCGCAGTTTTGGTGGCGTCGTTTCTGATCTCCGCGATTTTGGAAAGCCGCTGGCCGGCGCGACCGCTGACGGAATCCACGGAACGGCGATGGGGCACGCACGGGCTGCTGTTTCTCTGCTCGATCGTGCCGGCGACTCTTCTGATGCGCGTGTCGCCGCTCGTGGTCGCGCTCGCAAGCGTCAATAATTCGTGGGGCGTGCTGAATCGTGAGTGGATGCCCGGCTGGGTTCGCATTGCGGCCGCGATCCTGTTGCTCGATGCGTTCCATTATTTCGCGCATCGGTTCTTTCACAGTTTTGAGGTTTTGTGGCGGGTCCATGAGGTTCACCACTCCGATCACGACTACGACATTTCGACGTCGTTTCGTTTTCATCCGGTCGAGGTGATGGCGACGCAGGGGTTGTATCTCGGGGTGATATTCCTGATGGCACCTCCGGTGGTGGCTGTCTTTTTCGCTGGATTGCACACGTCACTACTGAACGCGTTTGTGCATACGAACGTTTCTCTACCGGCCAACTTGGAGCGCTGGATGCGGCTGGTGTTTATCACTCCGGACGTGCACCGCATCCATCACTCGACGGATTTTCAGGATCAGAACCGCAATTTCGGGCAGACTTTCGTGTTTTGGGATCGACTGTTTGGAAGTTATCGAGACAATCCGTCGAGTCCGGACACGGGGGTGGAGGGCGTTACGCAGACCGGCGTGCTGGAGATGCTGGCGGGACCGTTCCGGCGGCGGGCACAATAAGAAACGGGCCGACACCCGGGAGGGTTGCGGCCCGTTCTGTCGTGTCGAGTCTAGCTATTTGCGGCGACGGCTGCGGAGAACCAGGATTGCCCCAGACACCAAGGTCAGCGCTCCGGCGGCAGTCGTGGCATTCACTTCCGGCACCCTTCCGCCGCCGCCCGCCATCGCGTAACCTGCGGTGCCGAGCACCAGCAGGGCAAAACCAACAATCTTTCTCAAACTCTATTCCTCCTTCACAATTTTAAAACCGAAGACAGCGCAATCCAACTTTCTCCGGTGGTACACGCTAATCTGACGATTTCGCCGTAGTGTATCACAAAACTCACCAGAGTTCCCAGCGGTCTGTGAAGAGGACATACGCGGCGAGCAGCGCATTGGTTGTCGCGTGCGCTCCGATGGCCTCTCCCAGGCGCTGGCGGCGGACGGCTACGCTGCCGTAGAAGAGGCCCGCGGCAATTCCGGCGGGCCACAGCGCACCGTGCAGGAGCCCGAACACGATCGAGGAGATGCCGAACGAGGTCCAGGTCCAGGTGCCCCAGGGGACGGCATCAAAGTGCTCCGCGATGAGGCGGCGTAGACCGAATCCGCGGAAGGCCAACTCTTCCGCGATCGGCACGGTGATCACGGCACTCACGATTCGTCCAATCAGCCAAAAGAGTCTTAGCGGTTCGCTAGCGGCTGCGAAATCCGGGGGAATGCTGATCGGCGGCGAGCCGAGCAGTTTGTGGGTCGCGATCCAAAGCAGAAACACCGTCGTCCCCGCACCCACGCCCAACCAGCCGAAGCGCCAGTTGATACCCCGATACTGGTGGCGGAAGATCCACAGGGCCAGCACTCCGGCGGCGAGCCGCAAGGAATACGCCCACTCGAAGCGTCCCGTCATTGCCTGCGAGAGAATTCCAGCCGCGACGATTGCGAGAAAGGGCGCGAGATAGGGAAGGGCCGGATAGTGTTCGGCAGTATGAACGGGTTGCTGTTCGCGGACGATCCACGGGATACGCCGGAACCCCAGCAGCATCGCGAACGCGACGGCGCAGAAGAAGATCCACCCAGCTTGCGAGTGGAATCCTCGCGCCGCGATGTCTTTGAAACCGATATGCCCAATGAGGATGATCCCTGTGATGCGGATCGCGTTCAGCAAGTAGAGGACAACCATGCCAAACGGAACGAGGAGCGCTGCTTGCGGAAAACGGACTTCGTGGCGGAACAGGATCAACCAGAGGAGACCAAATATCAGGAAGAGACCCATGCCCTCGAGGCCGGAACACTCGGGGCTGATGATGACGCGAAAGTTCTTCGTACCAACAAGAAAGCGCGCGGGCTCCATCACGGGTTGGTTGGCGACGAGTGACAGCAATGCCTTGACGAGTTGAAATGTGGTCGCCGTGGCGGGCTCCCACAAATGGCGGCTGAGCGCGCCGAGCCAGCACGCGAGCGTCGCTCCGGCGGCGGCCTGCAGCCAGAGGGTGCCGGTTTCGCGCCGCCATTCGAGCCACGCGGTAGGAGGCATGACGGCGAAAGCGGCACTGATCGCGACCGCCAGGCCCAGCACGACCCACGAGACTCCGGCGACCGCGGAGTCGACTCCGGGTTGGCCGTGGTACATGGCGTTGGTGAGTGTCGCGAGGATCGTGAGCGCGACGGCGTGAGCCACTAGCCAGCGCGGGCGGAGCAATGCCCCGAGTGCTGATATTTGCCGATGAGGCTTCAGAATCGCGAAGACGGCGAAGATGGCGGCGGCGGCAAGGCTCCAGCGAGTGCCCCAGGCTCCCCAGTCGCGCAGGACCCTGAGGAATCCGCGGGCGCTCTCGGGGATCTGCGCGCCGTCGAAGGTGAGGGATGCGACGAGGACCTCGGATCCCAGGGCGGCGGCGAGGAGCAGGATTCGAGTGAGCAAACGCTAAGTATACAAAGGCACGAAGCGGTCGCACCTTCGAGAGCCTCGACGGGCACACGCGGCAGGTATCATTTCATGTGCGAGTCATGTGCGAGTCATGTGCGAGTTAGGACATCCATCACCCTTCCCAAGGATCTGATTCGCAGTATTGATCGCGTCGGCAGAAACCGATCGGCCTTCCTCGAGCGAGCGTCGGTCGCGTATTTGGCGAGACTCGCCAAGGAACGGCGCGACGCGAAGGATCTCGCGATCCTAAACGCCAATGCCGATGCGTTGAATGCGGAAGCACTCGACGTGTTGGACTACCAACAATTTCCGTGAAAGTAGCGGACGGGAGTTATGCTTTGGATGTGTTTACGCTCTTGCCGATGGAGAATCCGGCACGCTACGTGTTGCAATCCGCGTGAGCGGAACGATTGTCGGACAGTAAGCGTCTAGCCAACCCAGGGTAGGATCAGCGGGCCGCCGCCCATCGAGCCGGAGTCAGTTGGGCGGCCTCGGACAGTTTCTTTCCATTCAAGCCTG